>NZ_JBOEFX010000143.1:0-33958 GCF_050633125.1 Lewinella sp. | reverse complement strand
TCCCAACTACCCCGCCTGGCACCAGGCCGGACTGGTAGCTTACGACGGCCAGGACTACATTCCGCAAATTCTCTACTATTCGGGTAACATCTACGATAAGATCGTTTCCGCCAAAGCCAGCGAAGCGGCCATCGTTTCGGCGATCGGTGAAGAGGGCTACCGCGAGCAGATGCAACGCCTGGAATCAGCCAAACCCAAAGCGCTCTATCTTACCGATGATGAAAGCCAAAAGCTATTCCTCAGTCCTTTTGATAAAATCTGGCAGGACATTGAAATCACCGAACTGGCCGATGGAACCCAAGTCGATGCCAAAACCAGCATTGGCAGCATTTTCTATTCAGAATACCTGAAGAACCTAACGCGGGAGGAGCTAACCCTGGAAAAGAAATCCACCACCGCCTGGGAGATTTACCAATACTGGATTAAAAAAGAACGACGTCCACGAGGTAAAAGCAATAGCGAGTGGGCCAGCGTCCGCCGCAATGTGACCCTGATCGGCAGCCACCACTTTGATCAGTTCCTCCTCAACAGCCTGACCGAGGAGGACAAGGCCAAGATCGCTTACTTGTGGAACCGTAAGTCCAACAACTACCAGGACATTGACTACTCGCGCATTCCCGTGGGCTTTCGTATGGGTACCATGTTCAAAGGAGGAAGTTTGTCTATCCGTCCGGCGCAGCGGGAAGGGGTGGCCTTTATGAACCATCGGGGAACAGGCATTGTAGCTTACGATGTGGGCGTAGGTAAAACCATGACCGCCATCCTGGGCATCAGCGACGGTTTTGAAAAAGGACTATTCAAACGGCCCTTGGTGGTGGTGCCGCAAAAGGTCTACAACAAATGGATCGCGGAGATTATCGGCGTTCGTGCCACTAAAACCATCAAGCAAAAAGGCAAAGTCATTGCCAAGCCCGGAGACATCATCTCAGAAGGCATTCTGCCGCACATTGAGATCAACGATTACGATAACCTGGGCGTCAACTTTATCAGCCGAGCTGTGGACGAAAACGGGGTAGTCAAAACGGTAGCGGAGTATTCCGTGACCATGGTGACTTACGAAGGTTTGATGAAAATCGGGTTTAACCCCAATACCGAAAAAGACCTGGCCGGTCGCCTCAAAGCCATGCTCTCGCAAGGTGAATCCGGACGAGCAGCAGCCATCGTCGAGCAGAAAGCCGAAGAGTGGGTCGATACGGCTTTAGCCGAAACGGCACTGGACATCGAGGAGATGGGTATTGATGCCATCATCGTGGATGAAACGCACAACTTCCGCAACCTCTTCATGGAAGTGAAAGGCGATGTGGGCGAAGATGGCGAGCGGGAATCCAAGCACTTCTTCAGTGGTGGCAGTGGCCAGCCTTCGAGCCGGGCGCTCAAGCTGTTTATGCTCAATGCCTACGTGCACGACAACAACAACCGCCGCAACACTTTTGGCCTGACGGCAACGCCCTTCACCAACCGTGCTACGGAGATTTACTCCATGATGGCGCACTACGATTACCAGGGGCTCAAAGACTTTGATGTGTACAACATCGCCCAGTTTTGTAGCAAGTACATCGACGAAACGCTGGAAAGCACCTGGACGGCAGCGGGTAAGTTTGAGATCAACGCGGTGATACGGGGCTACAACAATCTGCCCTCATTGCAGTCGATGATCTTCCGCTCGATCAACTACAAGACCGGCGAAGAGGCCAATATTCAGCGTCCGGAGAAAGTGATCCTGCCGCTGACCAACGATGAAAACGGTGTTCCCCTGGAGGCGCAGTACATGGTGGACACCAAGCTCACACCGTCCACTAAGCAGGAATACTGGCTCAAGCAAATCCAGCTCTTTGCCAGTAAAGACCGTAGTGTCAGAAGCGATAGTGTCCTTTCTGGCTTTTATCCCGAGGATGACAAGGGCAATGTGCCTGGTCAGGTGCTTATCGCGCTGAATGCTTCGCGCACAGTTACGTTTTCGCCTTACGCCTTGCGTTTGGGCGGGGATGCGCAGTCTGATCTGAGCAAGGTAACGTCAGAGGAATTTGTCGATGGCTCGCCTAAGATCAAGTACGTATGTGAGTGTATCCGCACCGTCAAGCAGTACCACGAGGCGCAAGGCACGCCCGTATCTGGACAAATCATTTATGCCGATCGCGGCACCGAATGGTTTGGGCACATCAAGCAGTATTTGGTGGAGAACGTAGGTTATGCCGATAAGGAAGTGGCCATCTTTTACGGCAAAGTCAGCAAAGGTCGTCGGGAAACCATCAAGGAAGGCTTTTTGGATGGGAAGATCAAGATCATCATCGGTTCATCGACCATGCGTGAAGGGGTAGATCTGCAAAAGTTTGGTACCGTGTTGTACAACTGCTTTTTGGATTGGAATCCAACGGATCACCATCAGTTGATGGGCCGGATCTGGCGTTTTGGCAACAAGTTCAGCCACGTGCGCATCGTCGTGCCTTTGATGGAAAACAGTTCGGACATCTTCACCTGGCAGAAGCTCAGTGAAAAGATGAGTCGCCTCAATTCCATCTGGACCCGCAGCGGTAAGAGCAAGCTCTTCGAGGAAAAAGAACTCAACGCCGAAGAACTCAAACGGGGACTGATCAATGATCCCGAAGAGATCGTCCGCTGGGAGCTGGAAGAACAGGTATCTGCCCTTCAGGGAGAATTTGAAATTGCGGTAAGCAACCGCGATGCACTGGAGCAAGCTAAAGAGCTAAAAGATAAATTTGCCCGCCTGCAAACTAGATTGGAAGAATTGTTGGCCGAAATCACCACCCGCCCGGATGTAGACTACAAAACAACGCCGGAGCAGTTGGAAGGGCTGCAAGCCATGGAAAGCGGAGACATTCGAGCGACTTACCGCAAACTCTACCGCTATGCCCAGTTGCAAGGCTACTACTCGCGCCTGGGTACCCGCTCGGTCATTGACGAACACAAAAAGTACGTCAAGCGCATCAAAAACATCGAGGACAAGCTGTTGGCCAAAGAGCAGCTGACCATCTTTGATGACTTTACCGCCCTGATTGATCGCTACCATCAACGAGCCAGTACCTTGATGGCAGAAATCACCCATTTGAAGTCGCCGGAGCACAAGGAAACGCTGTTGGCCAAAGTAATTGAGGAGAAGGAAGCCGAAGCCGCCAACCGCCGCCCGGTATCCGAGCGTGTCAACGAATTTCAGCGACTGAACTACCTGCTGGACTGCCACCACAAGGTGCATACTTGTGACATCTACGGCCGCGTGGAAGAGATCAGCTCCGGAAAAGCAGTACCCACCATCAAGCAGCCGGAGCGCAAGTTGGAAACCGATAGTGCTTTCAAATACCAGTGGCCAGCCGTGCTGAAGAAGTTCATGCCCAAGGCCCAGCAAGCCGCCGTGCGCGATATTTTACGGGAAACGGAAAGCGCAGAAGGTTACGCCAAGACGGTGCTCGATCCGCTACATGACCAGGTGAAATCCATTCCCAAACTGTACGCCACCGAAAGTGTGCCCACTGGTGAGAAAATCATCTACGCCCACTTCTTCCAGGGCAGCTCCGATTGGTACATCGCTGAGTACGACCCCAAGGACAACCTGGCCTTTGGCTATGCCATCCTTGGCGGAGACGAATCGAATGCCGAATGGGGCTATGTTTCGATAGACGAGATCAGCCAGATCAGATTGGTGGAGCTCGACTTCTATTGGCAGCCAGTTCCGTTTGCCAGCCTGTTTGGAGAAAAAGAAGCGCCAGCAATAGCGATCAAAGTCGATGAGGTACAAATTATCGAACAAGCCATTGAAGCCTTGCAAGTCGCCCTGGAGTTTTCGGAAAGCGCCCAGCAAGTAGAACTGCAAGAAGCGATTGACGCGCTGAGCGTAGCCATTGAATTTTTATAACATGAACTGGAAAGAACAATTTGAGCAAGCCGTAAAGCGGCAATTGTGGTCTTCCGCCGAAGCGGTGCTGCGCAGTTTCTTCAGAACAGAAGTGGCTAATAAGCCCGAACGCCTGAAGGACTTATTTGCCATGCGGGCTCAGATTAAAGCTAAAAAGCATCGGTTTTTAGTCAGCGAGCTTTTTGCTGATGATGAAAAAACGGCACTCAAAGCATTTGGTAAGTTGGGAGGTGATCTGCTGAAACTGCTCCCGGATAGAAACACTAGAAACCCCGCTAAACTCAAGGAGTTGGATTGGAAGCCGAATAATCCAAGCCTGGCGAAGCTGATGAGTCCTTTTGTGGGTACGGATCAGCTCCGATTGAGAACCCTGGGGGCGACCTATGCCGATGATTACATCGCGGCAACCGACGCGTTTACGCTGTTGTATTACCCCCAAAACCCTACCAAAAACAGAGGGATCTATTGCCTCACGAAGAAGTGTTTCGAGATGGCCACCGGGGACAAGGTGATCATTACCCCCCACGATATTAAACAGATCATCCCGATGCTGGCGGATGGTCAGCAAGGATATACTTTGCAGGCTTCGCAGTGGTACCAGCTGATCAGTTTACTGGAAGACAATGGCTTTGACAGTTACTCGGGTACTTACCCTGTAGGCAAGTTTACGCATAATGGAGAGGACGTTTCTATCAATTTGTCCCTCCTCAAAAAAAGCATCAAGGCATTTTTACAACTGGGCTACGAAGAGGTGTTAATCTTCTTTTTCGGTGCGGAAAAAGCCGTGGTGATGCTGCCCAAAAAAGGGTTTGACCAGGCCGCCTACAACCAGTACCAGCAGTTGTTTACCCTCACGATGCCCGTCTTCAGCGAGACAGGAGATAAAGCGCCTTACCTGCTAAAATTTGATCTTAACAAAGGCACCTTTGGCATGGAGGCAAGCAAAACGCACGCTAAAATACCAGGAATGGCCACCGCTAAAAGCAACCCTCTCAAAGCCGCCATCGAAGCCCTGGAAACAGCCACCGAATTTGCCGAAGCATCCGCTAAAGAAGAACTCTCATCTGCCATCGAAGCCCTCCAAGTGGCTTTGGAATTTGCATAAAACTAAAACGCGCCATGACTAAAACAGAACTACAGGCGAAGATCGCCAAAATGGAAAAGGGGTTGGAAAACCCCAATATACAGGGAGCAGCAAGGGAGGCTTTGCAGCAATCCCTAAAGACCGCCAAAGAGCAGCTGGCCGGGATGTCGGAGCCGGAACCATTGGTAGAAAAGCCAGTGAAAGAGCGTCCCGCAAAGAAGAAAGCAACCGCTACTAAAAAGGCGACGCCAGCCAAGACAGCGACTACCGCTAAAACGAGCCCTCCAGCGAATAACACGCCGGAATACTCCTGGCAGAAAAAGACGGATCTAGCCGCGCTACAAGCCGTCAACATGAGCTGCCAGCATTATCACCTCAAAATCGACCAGCCCACCAAGGTGAGTCTGAAACGAACCGGCAAGACCGCTATGGTCGTCACCGCCCAGCCTGGGGATCACATCATCTTCGATCACGAAGGCTATGCCGTCTACATCATGGAAGCAGGCAGCTTTGCCAAGAAGTGTACCACCGCTGCGGTAGAGCAACCAGTTGCTAAAAAAGTAACCGAAACCAAGCCTGCGACTAAAAAGAAAGCAGCCCCCAAGCCAAAGGCTACCTCAAAGAAAAAGGCCAGTCCAAAAGCCAAGAGCGACTACACCAAAGCCATCCAAAGCTTTGACAAGGAAGTAGACCACATCCGCACCACCTACAAAAAGCCCGAGGCGGACCAGGAGCAGGTAAAAGAAGACCTCAAAGCCCTGGCCGCGAAGTCCGATCAGAAGAACTACACCGCCTACGTGGAGCGCAAAATCAAGCGCCTGGACAAGGACGGGGTGCGCATCACCAAAGAGGAGATCATCCGCATCGGAATCGCGCTACGGCCATTGGTGCAATCGGTACGGGGAACCTTGCAAGATGCCCAAAACACCAACCGCAAGGTATTAGAGCCGACGCTGGATAATCTGGTGCGGTGGGCAAAGTCGCCTGGGGGGTATGATTTGGCGGGGGTGGATGCTGAGGCGGGGCGAAAAGCTACCGCCAAAGCGAAAGTGACTGCTCCGGAGAAGAAGGGGTTTTTGGAGTGGATTTTTGCAGACTAAGCCTCGCATCGCTTTAGGTTACCTCACCAAATGCACCTCCCCTGCCCGCTGTTGCCACTGCCCGTCTCGGTCGCGGTAGCGGAGCGTGTAGAGGTAGACGCCAGTATTGACCTCCAGGCCTTGCCAACCGTTTTCGATACTGTTACTGGTAAAGCGCAGGCCACCCCAGCGATCAAAGATCTGGATTTCGTAATCGGTGATGGGGCAAGTGGTGTACGGCTGGAAAGTATCGTTCGTACCGTCGCCGTTGGGCGAAAAAGCATTGGGGAGGTAGACTTCGCAGGTGCATTCTTCGATGGTGATGCTGACCTCATCAGTGATGCTCTCGCAAATATTGGTGAGCATCAATGTGTAAATGCCCGAATTTTCTACTTCATAGGTTGCCGTGCTGGTTCCGTCTTGCCACAAGAAAGTTGTGGGCGGACCGCTTACCTGAGGGTCTAAAATCAGTGGTTGGCTACGACAAATGGTTATGTCTTGCCCCAGTTCCAGGCTGGTAGCCTCATAGTAGTCTACCAGAAGACTGCTATTTTGGATACAACCGTCAAGGGTGAGGGTGAGCTCGTAATTCCCAGGGGTAGTTGCCCATAATGTATTTCCTGTTGTTCCATCCGACCACAGTATTTCTGCCATGGTATTTGCGGCAACTAGCTGTAGCGAATCCCCTAAGCAAAGCGTCGTATCTGCTCCTAGACTAAAGGGAGCTAATGGATTGTAACTGAGCACCAACTCATCTTCTTCGGTACATTCGCCCAGGGTGACTGTCAGTTGGTAGGTTCCGGCGGTACCCACTGTAATACTTGCAGTATTTGCTCCGGTTGACCAGCTGTAAGATTCAGCAATAGCTGGGCCAGTCATTGTATGGGTTTCGCCCTGACAAAGGGTAAGGTCAGGCCCAAGGTCAAATGGCTGTAAAAGACTGTTCACTACCTGTACGTCATCGCTGCTGCTACATTCGCCCAATGATACCGTTACCGAATAATTGCCAGGAGCTGTTACTTCGTAAGTAGATGCACTACTCCCATCTTGCCAGCTGTAGCTTGCTCCGTTTTGGGCAGCGTTGAGTAGCAAAGTGCTACCGAAGCAGATCGCTTGTTCTTCGCCCAAATCCACCTGATTCAGAGGGTGTGGACTCACCAGGATACTATCCGTAGCAGCACAATCTCCCAAACTGGCCGTCACCCAGTAAAGACCAGGAGCCGAAAGGGTAAAATCAGCGGCGGTGGATTGATCTTGCCAAATGTAATTGGCTCCCGGAATTTCTGCCGTCAGTGTAAGGCTACTGCCTGGGCAAAGGGTTGTGTCTGCCCCTAAGTCTAAAGCCCCAAAAGAAAGCTCCGTAATTTCGAGCGTATCAGAGATGGTGCAGTTACCACGACTAAGTGCTACGGTGTAGGTGCCCCCTGAAGTAGCCAGAAAGGTAGGTGTTGTGGAGCCGTCTTGCCAGAGGTAGGTCGTATTTGGTAAGGTTGCATCTAATAAAAGGCTCTCTCCAGTGCATAGGGTGGTATCTTGGCCTAGGGAGAAGGCAGGAAAAGCAGAAAATACATTGATGGAATCGCGAATAGTACAATTATTATTCGTGGCCTCCAACCAGTAGGTGCCTGCTTCAGTTACTTGAAATACCAATTCATCAGAATTATCCTGCCACAAGTAAGAGACACCATTTATTGTAGGTGCAGTTAAAAGCAATGGGGCACTAAAGCATAATGTAGTATCCGAACCAAGCGTATAATCATTGATTTCATTATTAACAATTACGATGGAGTCTCTCTGAACACACCCATCCTGGCTAGCTTCTACCCAGTATAAACCTTCTTCTTCAACAAGGTAATTGGTGCTATTTGATCCGTTTTGCCACTGGTAAGTTACGTCTTCTAAGCCTGGGTTTAACAATAGCGTTTCACTAATACAAAAGGTGGTATCTACGCCCAAGTTTAGATTTTTTACCTCGTTCCTGACTACACTGACTTCTTCGTACGAAAGGCAGCCATCATCACCTCTTATGATCACGCTGTAGTCTCCTTCAACCGCAACGATGGACGAACCAGTACTCCCATCTTGCCATTGATAAGAAGCATTTGGGCTAGTCACTTCTAAAAGAACAGAGGTCTCTTCACATAGTGTTATGGTATCTATTAAAGGAGCACTGACCTCACAACTTGGGTGCAGATAAATAGAATCTATTCCCATCCTTACACCGCCCAACTCACCCGGCAACAAGTATCCTTGACTCAAATCATTATCATAAGGCAAGAAGTAAAAAGTATGAGAAGTAGCGTAAGCTTGAAAAGTAATAGTGCGAAAATCCCAAGGTGTATTTAAGCTATTGTAAGCTTCGTCGCTAGAAGAAGAAGTCGTAAACCTTGGAATGGTTTCATTATCCAGAAAGATCATCCACCTCCCTGTCGGATCTTCTACATTGTTCTGTTTGATAACTGCTTGGTAAAGGCTGATCGTATAAAAAGAATCTACTTCAAACCCATTTACAGTTTGCTTGATACCTTCATGGTAATACGAGTCAGGAGCAGGCTTATAGTACATACCACTTACAAAAGTATTCCCAGAGTAGGGAGTGCCGCAAGCACCTATAGAAACTTTTGGAGCCGTTTCATCCGTTAAATCAGCGGTGTCAGTGATGTTAAGTGAATTAGCTTCACAGCGTGGATCAAGCGCCGAGATAGCTTCCCAAAACATGGGTAGAATACTAAATTCTTCGGGTATGGTCTGGCCTTCCAAATCAGGGTTTTGAAATTGTTGGGCCTGACTGAAAAAGCACAAAAAGATAATCGCTATAGAGAGATAAGTACGCATATTTAGATCCTTGTGAAATTCTCAGAGATTAGGGTGTTTAGTGACCCATTATTTGGGATTCAAAAGAGGGTTTTATCAAGACTTAAAGATAACCTCTTTCTTGCTTGATTTTCATAAATAGACATTTTTTCAGGTTTTGACAATTATAATTTCACCTTGAGTTACCATACCAGCGCAAATTGAACATCTTTGAAAAGAAAAACCTAATTCTGCATCGTCAAAAATATTATATTTGTAGCCAATCTCTCTTCTCTCTAAAAAACCTAACTATGTCATCGCGTATTTTGTTGCTGCTTGTTTTTTTTTCTACTATTAATCTTACTACTTGTAAGAAAGATGAAGCTGATCCTTGTGATTTTGAGGAATATCTTCCTGATATCGTAATTAAAGACGTATCAGTTGACAAGGATACCTTAGAGGCAAATGAAGGAGTAAGAATGACCATGGTTTTTCAAAACGTAGAAGAATTGAATGGTGCCTGTGGTGATCTTCCTACTGATTTAGCACAACCCTCCATAGTATCAATGGTCTTGCAGTATCGTCCCGATTCCAATGCGGAATGGTCAGAAGGAGAATTTTCATTTGGCCCAGATGGAACTCATTATACCCAAGTTGGTTCTGGTATCAATTTTATAGTTGCTGGTAACGAAACGACTCGTTTCCATATTATTCATTTTTATACCCCTGGTGAGTATCGTTTCTTACTTGATGCAGATAGGGATCAAGATGTGGAAGAACGCAACGAGGATAATAACTTTGCCGAATCACCCATCATTATCCAGGAATAAAGTATTCATTTAAGGATCTTTAAGATCATCAATGAGTTTCAGCGTTCAGTATCTTTTGAAGTGATGCTAATCGCTCATTAGTAAATATCTCTGGCTGTAATAAGCGTAACCGCTCAATTGAGAGATTGCTCATTATTGCTAATTTACCTGTTCGTTGCAACTCTGGAAAAAGCTGCTGAATACTTTCTTTTTTGTTATGCTCAAACCAAATAGTCTGGAATAACACCTTTGACCAATCAATATCATTTATTTTTGTTTCATAGGGGATTCGGATAGCAAATGCTCCTTCATTTAGGGAAATTGTATCTAATGCTGTAGTAGGTAGCACCAACTCTCCTGTGCATCCTTTGGGAATAAATACTTCAATCAAGCAGCTATCCCCTTCAATGCTCCAATTACTTTTTATTGTACCATGTTGTGTATCAAAACTGCCACTTGCAAATCCCAATTCAGCATTGGGTATAGGCGAAAATTGTATATGCCTAAAGCCAGGCTGATCTTCTACCGGTCGAATACCCAATACAGATCCATATAGCCACTGGCCAACGGCTCCGAATGGCGTGTGGTTAAAGGAATTCATAAAGTCACTACCAAAAGTTCCATCAGGTCGAATTCCGTCCCATCTTTCCCAGATAGTTGTAGCACCTTTAGTAACAGGATATAGCCAGGATGGGTATGTTTTCTGTAAGAGCAGCTGATAAGCAATATCTGAACGACCTTGTTTGGTAAGAACCTCATTGATGAGCCTCGTGCCCAGATAGCCAGTTGATAAATGCATCCCTCTTGCCTCAATATTATCGACCAGGTAATCTACGGCCTTCTCTTCTAGCTCGTTGGGTACCAGATTGAAGTAGAGTGCAAGTACATAAGCTGTTTGTGTATTAGGAGACAGCCTTCCACTGCCAGTGATGTACTCCTCCTGAAACGCTGCCCTTGCCTGCTCAAATACCTGCTGATAATATTTCGCCTCCTCCTGCCGTCCAAGAATTCGAGATATCCGAGCCAATATATCTGCACTGTGTGCCAAGTAGGCCGTGGCAATAAAGTCGTGATCGGTATAGCCTGGTTTTTCCAGGCCGTCGGGGAGCGGCTCGTAGGCGAGCCAGTCACCAAATTCTTCGGCATCTCGAATCAGATAATCTTCACCAGCTGTATTTACTCTATGGTCAACCCAGGCACACATGCTTTTGTATTGTTCCTTCAGCACGGTGGTATCTCCGTACATGAGATACAAATCCCAAGGCAGTAGTACTGTCACATCTCCCCATCCGGCTGCCCCGTCCCCGGAGATTACTGGAGGGATGGTCCAGGGTATGTTACCGCTTGGTTCTTGGTACTCACGAACCAACTTTAACCAATTTTTGAAATATTGTAGTACATCGTAATTATAGGCCGCCGTTCTGCCAAATATCTGGACATCTCCTGTCCAGCCGAGTCGTTCATCCCGTTGGGGGCAATCGGTAGGGATATGTTGGTAATTCCCGCGCTGGCTCCAGATGATATTTTCGTATAAGCGATTTACCAAAGAATCACCACAGACAAAATGCCCCGTGCGTTTTATATCCGCGTGCATGACCAACCCTTTGAAGTCAGACAATTTCGACACCCCTGGATAATTACGAATACGCACGTAGCGGAATCCCATATAGGTATATTGTGGAGTGTAGGTCTCCACGCCATTGCCGGCCAAGGTGTATTCTATTCTTTGCTTGGCGGTGCGTAAGTTTTTATTGTACCAATTGCCGTCCTTGTCCAGTACTTCGCTGTGTTCGAGTACGACGGTTGTCCCTCTAGGTCCTTCTACTTTGAATTGAAGTCTTCCGACCATGTTTTGGCCCATGTCAAGGAGAATGTAGTCACCAGGAATAGTATACATGATTTTAGGTTGAATGGTATCATGTACTATAATTGGCAGGAAGTTGCCAGAAATAAAATATCCTTCTTCTTCACCTAGTATAGTTCCAGAACTATCTGTAAAAAATCTTGTATTAGCTCGAGAATCATAAGCTTCCCCATCATAGAGACGACGTAGTTGTAAATTTAACGGGATGGAATCTAATCTAGTAAAAACAATGGGACTAGTGGTATTACAGTAAAAGGACAAATCAGTCCAGCCCAATAAGATCCATATCAAGAATTTAAAGTGCATGTATTAATTTGAATCACAAATCACCGTTTCACATGACTTGAGTTGTTAGAGCTTGTTTGGTAGCACTTTTTAGATTAATCCCCATTCCTCATAGAATCAACATCAAAAGAGCAACTAAATCGAGCATATTACTATCCATTAGCCCAGCTTCTAACCAGGAAACAGCTAAACTAATAATTGTTAAAATATTACATATAAGTTCATTCAAATATTCTCTGACTTCACAATAGGAGAGTTTACTATTTACAGAAAAAATCTATTTAAGATCATATCAAATCGCGCTTTTATCCCAAATCATTTTTAGACAACTTCACTAAAGAGTTATTGTGCTGTCTGAATTGTCGTCCTTGCATTACATTTGATACCACCCAAAATCATATTAACATATATTAGAACAATTGTGCGCCACGGTTTGAGAAAAATGAGCACTTAATAATCAGTGCACGTATGAAGTAGCTTCAGATTGATTTGCATTTGTGGACAAAATTCATGAGGTTCTACAAGTCGAATTTATTAAAATTAGATTTCTCCACCTCTCCACCTCTCCACCTCTCCACCTCTCCACCTGCTTTTAAAGCCACTGACAATCAGCAACTTAAAAACCACCGATTACATCAATAAATTAATAGCCCCTTAAATGTGCAGAAAACAGTGGCGCACCATTGTTAAAACTAATGTACAGATAATTCGTAGAGACGAGCACAGGCGAGTGCGTACAAAAAATCTGTACATTAGATCTATTCATAATAACAATTTTCTAGATGATTTTGGATGGAGCAATACCAAACCTTTCGATTATTTCGGCTTTCGCAGGAAAGTACCCTTTTGTAGGGGTCATCATTCTTTCATCTAGTCCTTCTGTATAATTGCAACAATCACAAATAAACGCTACCAAAATAGGCTCGGTATTGGTTGGAGGCTTTGCAAATACACGTAAGTCATCATCTCCACACCTCTTGCATAATCGATTTGATTTATAAACAATGAGTTCCCTAATAATATCCCTTATTCTTTGAATAAGGATACCCGTATTTGAAGGAGTCTTTCTCAGAACCTGATATTGCAAGAACTCCTTTAAATCGAACCAAAGAAATCTAAAGTGGTAATCTGACAAATCTATATTTTCATAGTATGACAAATATTTTCCATAGAGCACTTTATCTTCTTGTATTATTGAAGATTTCATTTTCTTCAATAAGCCAAAAATCATCTTGATTAAAATATTTCGATCAATATTAAACTGTTCGTCTAATACACTTTGCTGAATTAATTGCCACTCCTTTCTAATATTCATAGATTTATAGTTTAGGAACAGGAAATGCATTTATGAAATTACCTCGAGCATCAGTAAAAATTTTCACCCATGAGGTAGAATGTCCTCCAAATTTCAGAGCAGTATTACCAATAATTTGACCTGTGTCTACAGTCCTTACAAATAACCCCATATCTAATGCAGTTACGGGTGATCGCACCACTACTGAACTCTGCAAAACAGATTTCAGGCTCTCTTCAGAAATACTGAAAATTGAACGACTATTAGCTAATGGTCTATTAAAATGTTGCCCGACCATATGGTCCCACCCAGCACTCATTATTTCTCCTGTGCTTGGCCTTGTTGGAGTAAACCTAGTTGACCCTGCCGTAATATTTATTCTGGACTGGACGGTTGGAGGAATGTACTCTGTGACGGGAATATCATCAAGTATTTTTTTCCCATCCTTTGATAAACCACGTTCAATATCCAATCCATCTTTTGGTTGGCTTTTCGCAACCTCAAGTGATGCAGAGATAGACACCTTATTTATTTTGCCTGCAAAATACCCCCCAACACCTTGAAATACTCCCCCAAGTGCTGTTTCAGCCCAACTGTATGAATCTTGAAAAGCAATTTGGTTTCCAACCTGAGTGAAGTGTGTCCCTAATGCTCCACTAGCAAATCCAACTGCCGCGCCATTAGCTGCGCCTATTCCAATAGCGAGCCCCCCTGTTGCTGCAGTAATTCCTCCTCCTACAGCTCCTATTGCAAATGCCGTAACGAAATCTGCAGCACTATTGATTTTTGGAAGATGAAGAGCAACGTTGACAATTCCTCCTATTACCGCACCCGCAACTATGTGAATAACGTCACCATTGGGGTCATTGAATTGCATTGGGCTATTGGCCATACTATTATATGGTGTTATGGAATACAGTGTTTCCGCTTTCGGATCAATTTGCATCCATCGCCCAATGGTCGGATCTAAGGTACGAAAATAAGCAAAATTCAAATTCAGCGATTCCTCAAACTCTATGCCGTTATATTGGTAATCATTAACCGGATTCACTGTTGAGTACCAGGATCCGGCCATATTCATGCCGAAGGGATAGTAGTGATTCTCCTGCATTATTTCCGTATTCACCGTCGACATCCCCAGGTTATCCGCTAACTCAATTACACGATCTCCGTCCAGGTCAGAGAAAGCTAATCGAGTATTCCCCAGATGATCTAAATGGTGATATTCTTCGCGTACGCCAGTTACTGCATCTCCACCATCTTCGTATTCGAAGACAAAACGGCCACCAGCACCCATCGCGGATTCCACCTTGTCGTCTACTACCAGTGCTCCACCTATGTAATCCTGAACAACATACTCACCAGTAATAGTTGACGTCGTTCTTATTTTTCGGCCAGTAGCATCATATACATTTTTGATGACACCACCTTCTCCTTCTATTTTGGTTGGAAGGTTAAGAAAATTCTTATACTCCATTGATATCCCTCTATAAGGGTCGGAGATAATACTACCGTTACCATCATATTCGTAGGCAGGCAATTCAGGAACAACCCCTATTTGAGCACTCGGAAAACCATAATCTGCGTGATTTTCAGACAAACCATCTAGCACTTTATCTAGATAGATATTGTCTGTAGTGTAATCGTAAGTTCCTCTCCGAGGATAAACCATCTGAAGTTCATCAATAATAGCTGGTTCAAGGCAGTCATTCTCACCTGGTACCATTCCGTGCCGCGTCAGCGACATAACACTTCCCACTTCGTCATAGGTAATCTTCTCCACCGTGTAATTACCGGCCTCTTCTGTAGTCGGCATACTGCCTACTGAACCCAGCCAACTCTCTGAATATTGAGCTTCCAAAAGGCGGTCTGTTGGCCAGTAAGCTAAATCATATTTTTTCGGCATATGATTGGTCACTTTCCACTTTACCTGACTGATATTACCATTATCTTCATGATTAAAATGCATGGCAAATAACGCTCGGTTTCGCACAACATTTACAACTACGGTAGACCCCGTTCCACTCACCTCTATCTGATCTAACACCGTATAGTTCCCTTCGATGTATTCTGTCATCTCACAGAGCATCGTCGTCGTGGAGCCATCACAAAGGAGCACCAATGCAAAACAGATAGGCTCCGTTTGCTCCGCCATGTATTCTTCACAGTTGTTGAGAATATCCTGCTGTGCTTGGAGTATTACGGCTAATGATTCTTCCTGTGCAATTTGCTCCTCTGGCGAACAAGAAGGGGTTACAGTATTACAACCATCATCATCCAATGCATCGGACCCAAGATCAATACCATTCAACTGGTCAACATTACTATTGGTTCGAGCTGTTAAAAGACCATTAAGATTAGCTGCGTGTAACTGTCCTGCACGATCTGTATATTCAAAGAGTTGCCCAGTATGGTTCAATGCCATTTTGTGATAAACCGTATACTCTCCTGAAAGCTCTCCCAACTCCTGATCCAATAGCCACTCTTTACGGCCAGTTGATCCATAAACTTCATTTAGAGAAGTTGGTAGTAATACTTCACTGGCGGTCAGGTTTTGAGCCTTTGTAAGAATGTCGTTAAAAGATTGATCTTGGTCATTATTTCCTCCTGGTTCTCCAAAAATACATGGCCGATCCGGTAAATTCCGCGTACTTTCGAAGTAAGCATTCCGCGGTAGATACTTCGTGCTTTGTACCGTACCCGTATTTTCGTCTACACATGAAATCGGGTATTCTAATGATATCTGATAGAAATCATAATTAGTAGCGATGATCTTAATAGAAGCATTGTCTCCTTTAGGATCTTGGTTATAGGCTACCTCATCAAAATAGAAAGTACCATTCAGCCAGAGTGACAATTCTTGTTGTATCCGTACAACATCAGGGTTGGCAGCTGGATCTTGGGTGAATTCAAAGGGATAATTGAGGGGAACTAAACTACCATCCGCTCCGTAAATCCCCGTAAGCAAAACGCTTTCTGCCCGAGCCCACTGACCTTTTTCGCAGGAAACTTCTTTACCAAAGTCTTCTTTAAGAAACACATCAAAGTCAACAGCGTAATCTTTCACCGGCACGGTACATACAGGAGGATAGGGAGGAGGATCATCTCCATTTCCTGAACATTCTATCTCTCTGACATTGGAAGGAGTAAAACCAAATGTCAGCGTGTTCTCATTGAGTACAGGAGTCGCCACTGTACGATCATCGGACCAACAGGTATGATGATAATTGATGTCCGTAGTACTGAAAGCTACCTCTGAACCTCTGATATCAACATTAATGGTCAAAGGTTCTCCCCTGTTGTCTGTTCCGAGACTAATAACTACATCCTGAACAAAGAAGCCATTGGTTGACAACCACAATAAAATAGAATTGCGCAACTCAACAATTGCAGGGTCTTGTGCGAAGTTGGGCCCAAATAAATCATAGTTATTATTCGCATGGTCGTCGTAGACTGCGTCGTCCGCATGATAAAGTATCGTCAAATCCAGCGGAATAGTTCCGCTTACCGTATTGACCTTATCTACCAGCATACCTGTTTGATAGCGGAGGGTACACGGAAAGTAAGGAATATCATTATCCCATAGAGGAATCGCTACACTGTAATCTCCCACTTCGCAAACTTCATCATCACAGGGATCCAGGCCTTCTATGGTAACTTCGTGACCTTCTGTAATTAATTCCAGCAGTTCACAAGGTGTAACCTCCTCTTCACTAGTGTACGAAATATCTGACTCGCCCAAAGGTTCTCCACAGGGGGTATAGGCTACAATCAGCTCTTCCGTAACACTATTAATATCAGTTAACCAGCCACGATCATTATAGGAATAGGCTTGTACATCTAAGAAGGAGTTAGGACCACCTCCAAATCTTGTTATCGTTGGTTGCTGAGCGTCATTGTATGTACTGGTAGTTACCAATCTTCCTCCGTGCTCATTCGTAGATTGATGGTATATGACTTGACCAAAATTATTGTGCCGATATTGATCCTGCGCACCATAAACTCCGTCAACGGAAGTTTTTGTAACCCAGTCCGCGAGATTATAGGAAACGGTTCGACTATTGGCATATTGATCTCCATCAATTTGGGTTGATTCTTTTTCAAGAATTACCCTTCCGAAACCATCGTATCCATAAAGTGTGGTTACCTGGCCATCAGCGCCAATAAGACTAGCCACCCGCTTGGTCACCCGAGTTTTACTATTCCCACCAAGCGTAGGAGTATCATAAGTATTTGAGATAACGGGGTCTGCGCTTGCAGGAATATCTCCACCAAAACAGTAGCTATCCAACGATCCGCCACCTCCACCGTCTGCACATCCGCCGCCGCCAGCACCATAGCTCCAATAGACATCGGTTTCCCGACCATATTGATCGTATAAATAGTAGAGGGTATTACCATCACCATCGGTCATGCTGCAAAGTCGATCACTGGCATTGGTATAGCAAAACTCTGAAGTACCTCCATCTGGTATTGTCTTGGAAGTCATCCGATTACGGGCATCATAGGTATACCGGTATGATGGCCCAATTGATAGTGTTACCTTATCGAGATTACCTCTGAAATCATACCAATAATTGGTAAATTTATCTTCTTGGTCTTTGGTTTTCTTTAATCGTCCAAAAACGTCTTTCCAACTTGTTGTAACAAATTCTTTTTCATTTGTACGAGCTACCCCCATTAAACTACCTTCTGCTAAATACTGATAGGTAACCTTGGTATCATCTACATAGTGTTCTTCGGTAATTCTATTCAACGGAGATAATTCGTGCACGAAATTCGTATGGGCAATTGGGTCGTCAATTCGGATGATTCTTCCTAAATCATCGTAGGTGTTTTGGGAAGTAATCACTCCATTGGTAAAGTGACCTACTAGTCGTCCAAAACCATCAAAAGTCTTCACTACACTTTGAGTAGGGGTTTCATCTCCGAAAGTGGTCGTTATGGACAGACTACTTGGTGCGCCTGCCCCATAACCGTAAGTAGTAGTAACAGCACCACTTCGTGTTTTTTCAACAGAGAGTCGGCGACAGTCGTCGTAGTCATAAGAAGCTGATTGACCGTCAATTCTACTTCTAGATCGCAACATACGTGCTCGATACCCGCTAGTGTAGTAGGAATATGATTTTACCCATTCTCCAAATTTTTGACTCATTAGCAGACCATCTTGCCAGTCGTAGTATTCTGTCAGTTCTCCCATGGCGGTATAGTCCAAAGGAAGACCTTCATCATTATACTGATTGATGGTTCTTCGCAAAAGTTCTTCCCCCGTGTGTAAGATTTCGTATTCACGGATAGGCAGACCTTCACTATTATATTGTAGTTTTTGTCCACCGGCTAAGGTAGTATTGAGATATCCTTTAACAATTACCGGAGTGGATAAAATATGGAGTTCATGAAGATTAGAATACTCATTTGTTGCTGCCGGATAAAAGTAAACTGTTTTATGGATACCATCCCAGTTTGAAATTGTTTCATAATTGAGTAATGCATAGCCAGGATTGTAGTTGTACGTTTTTGTATAAGCACGCAAACCGGCACCTTCTAGTCCATACTCAGAAACAGAAGCAGAAGTGAGACGATACGGATATATATGAAGATCATAAGCCGTGGCTTCTACCGACCACTCACTATCTCCAATATACATTCTGTTAACTTTAATAGCAGGTAAGGATCGATAAGCCGTTGTGATCTCCTCATAACTATTGACAACTTCCCGTACCGTATTTCCAGAGGCATCCTTTGCTGTAATTCGCAAAGGTAGTCCTCGCTTTGCGGCATTTGAACTAATGACCGTGTAGGCTGTCACCTGCCCTTCTGTTGTATTTCTATAGCTATCGTCTGGATGGGTATCAAAGTTGGTAAACTCAGTCGTAGTATATCCGTTATCTTCAATACCCACTTGTGTTTCTGTTACTCTCGAATACGACACAACACTACCATGTGTAGTACTAACGGGAAAAATTGATCTTGAAACAAATCGATCTACGGGACCTTGACCAGAATCAAAATTACGCCATAAATACTGGATCTCACCTCCAAGAATACCTGTTTCATAAGTGAATTCTCGTCGCATTACCGGTTCAGATCCAGGGTCATTTACAATGGCACTTACCCTTAGACCAGCAAATGGGGTATCTCCTTCTTGTTGGCTAGCTTGGCAATCCAAGTACTGTTGATAGCAATAATCATAAACAGAGCACCCCGGATTACATCCACAATCTGGTTGAATTTCGTCACAGGGGCAAGTCTCCAGGAGTAAGTTACAGTCAAGAGGTCCAGCTATGGCATCTTCTCCAGTGAGTAGACTTCTCGTTACTACCCTGTCATAGTAAAGTGGTTCGTATTCAAAGGACGTACTCGCACTTGTAGGGTAAATAATTTTCTTTAAAATATTGGCTTGAAGGTGCTCAAAGCTAGGTTCTCGGCGGGAATAGTGCTGGGTAACGTACTCTTCGTTAACAGTACTGGCATCATAGTAGAAACCAAGACCATTCGTGCAATTCTCATAAAGGTAGTTACACTGATCATAAATTGGATCCCCAGGTTCACATTCATGAAACTCATCTACCTCACAATCACAATTATCTAAGAAGTCTTGACATGGTGATATATTAGGAACCACCCGACCATTATAATGCCCCCAATGATCTGTCAAACCCAGTGGTGAAAAATATTCGGCGGGCAATTGACTACCTTCTTCATACTCGAAAGAATAAGGAGGCAAGCAATTGTCCTTTACACTCGCCAATCTCAATCTTTCTTCAGAACCATTGTCATAGTTTAGGCTAAAAGTTTTAATGGTAGAACCAGATAATTTATCCTTAAAGATTACATTGTTAAGTTGCCGATATTTTATATCATGTGTTCCATTTTCTGCACTTTCCCTTGTCAGGATACCCTCTATGGGAGAAGTCCAAAAAGTTACTCCTATATCACCAGTTTCAGGGAAGCGACTTGATTGGAAGAAATTATATGTTGAACTGATTTCACCGCATACATTCATTATTTCTTCTATAAATTCTGTCCGCTTCTCTGAAAGTTTTTCATAATCATATTCTAACTGCAATGATTCAGAAGATTGAAATAATATTTCATAGTATGGTGTGGTCACAGATTGGAGATAGCTTGGTGAAACTACACGGCCAAAAAAGTATTCTCCATCCAAATCCGGACCATAACAATTATTAGAATTATAGGGCATGTCTCTGGGTGAAAACTCCCAATTACTTGTACCAGATTGTTTACTGTACATAATCTCTCGAAATAGCGAGAGATTATACCCATCTTTCATGTATTGAAATTTAACGACATCATCAGTATGGGGATTTGTAATTTCGGTAAGATGCCACGCATCATTGGTATTGTCAATATCGATAGGTGAATTAAAATCGAAGCTGCTTTCAATGGCATTTTCGTTCCCGTGGCCACCAAAACTTCCAAAATAATAGATGTATCCGTTTCCTAGGGTTATTTTAAAACCTTTGATGGCCTTATCTACTACTGTGTGTCTTACTAAATCACCGTTTGTAAGAACAGGATTTTCCTGAACTTGAGGATAAGAACTCCCTGTACCTACATTTACTTCGATCTTTATGGTGGGATCTGAAGCAACGTGCCATTCTCCATCAGCTCCTAAGAAAAATGTTCCTACAATTCCGTGAAAACTGAAAGTAAAAACATCTGGTTCTGTATCATTCGTGTTTATTCCAACAATATCTTGATAACTCTCTAAGGAAGCATCGCTGTCCCAATTAGAAGTGTTCAAATCACTATAATTATAGAGGTAGCCACGATTGTGTGTATCGGTGCCTTGTGGCTGGCCATTGATCGTGGTGGTAACGTCGTAAGATTCTTCGTCGATAGTACCTTGCACTTGACGGGAGATGACCCCTCCTGCACCTAGTGTCCAGCCCATTCCAACCCATCCAGGATGTTCATCCGGCCTCATTGGTGTAGTACGATAACTCAATCCAACGGGGAATGAATAAAAGCCATCCTGAAGATTAAATAACGGGATAGATACATTAGCCGTACCATTGGCTAAGTTCATATTTGTCTCACCATATTTGCCTACTGATGCAGCATTCGGACTTGGAGACGCTACGTTCCCAATCGTGTTTTGCGCATTTACAAAAAAGGCAAGTGCTAAATAAAATAAGCAAAGAGAAAGCATTTTTTTAAATATCATCACATAGGGGGTTACCCACGGCACTAAGCACCATGAATTTTAAATAATAGTAATAGCATGTAGCTACAAGTCATAACGACTTGTACCATTTTCAAAACTAAAACTCCTCTTTTTATTACGGGAAACTAAAAACAGAGCGAGGAGCGCATTTGTATCTTAAATCATTGCTTGCTTTAGACACAAGCTACAGTTGTCATATCTGATAGCAATTTTATATATATTATTTCAATTATACAAACCTTTCTGGTAGTTTTTAAAAATTAATTTCAACTTTCTTTTTCTTTTCGAGATATTTCTATTCGTAATTCGAATTCACCTTCGTCTTTCTTGGTATTCCGAAAAGGTTGAAGTTTTACTATTGCTGACCAAGGTTTTCCTTCCAAAAGGTCAATCCATTCATTGATGCTTTGGGTATTCGAGGTTTTGGCCTGTACCAGTATAAAGGAGGCATAGGTAAGCCGTGCATCCCGCTCACCTATCTTGGGCTTTTCCACTGGAAAACACTGTAGCTGCAAGAGTTTTATCTCCGGAGGAATGGTCCTTGCTATTTCATCAGCGAGGAGAGACAGCTGGGTGGGGCGCAGTGGCTGATCCCCTAATATGGTTTGTCGTTGGCTGAGTTGTGTCTTTAGGCTATCCATCTTGCTCAGCAGGCTTTGGGAGTAATAAAGTTCTCCTTCAACTTGCGCCAGCGAACGTGCCGTTTGGTTGTACACAAAAAAGTTAATTAGAAGGGCAAAAAAGAGGATGCCTAGCCCTCCCAAGCCCAATATTCGGGTATACTGATCGCGTTCAAAATCCTGACCTAAAGCCGATGGAAAGCCATAAGCGATGGGCTCGTGTCCAATCAATTGATCAATGGCTGCCCCAAGGGGCAAAAGTAGTCGACTACTGATCGTTTGTTCACCAATCGTAATCCCCGTAGCGGTTTGTTCCTCCGACAGGGCCGCAAAATCGACCAAGCGATGGTCTTCAACCTGTAGTGTGTAGGGCGCAGTTGCCAAAGCCTGATGATCTGGCAAAAAAGGCAAGACCTGAGTAATGGCGGTTAAGCCCAGGTAAATATTTACCAGCGGTATCCTCTCTGCCTTAAAAGTATCGAGAACCTCTTTTAAGGCATCTTTGCGAAGTACACTTACCCGAGTAGGGGTTTGCGAAACCTGCCCCACAAAAATCGTAGGATCGGCTCCTGGCAATCGCTGGTGCAATATCTCGGGCCAGTTGGCCCCATCCCCAGCATTCATAGCTCCTTCCAAAAGGCCCTTTCCTGTCACAACCAAGACAACAGGCATAGTATCGCCTGTAGCAGCCTTCAATTCGGCCAAGCTATCCAGGCCTGAAAATTCTTGCTCGATGACTAATTGTCCTTTCTGCTGCGCACAAACGACTGCCCGAAAGGCTTGCTCGCTCGCTCCCAGCTGCCACTGTACGCCTACTACCCGGCGATAAAGCCAATTTCTAATTTTCTCTTTCATCAGCCATTGATAATCGTGGGTTTTAGGAAAATCAGCAGTTTATTTTTCTGCCGTGCTTTGCGTTGTTTACCAAATAGCCAACCGATCACAGGTATCCGGCTGATCCACGGTAAACCATTAATGGAACTTGACTTCAGCTCTCGCTCCAATCCGCCTAATACAATGGTCTCGCCGTTTCGTACCCTTATCATGCTCTCGAAGCGGCGAGATACCTGCGGTGGTGGTGCATTAGGCCCTGTATCTGATAAAAACTCCGATTGCTCGAAGATGATCTCCAGGGTTACTTGCTCATCACCGGAAACAATAGGATTGATCTCAATCAGTAGATTGGCTTCAATTTCCTTGAAAATGACTGACTGTACCGGAATAGGACGATCAGAACCTGGGAAGTTTACTTGCTGCTCCTGGTAATAGCGCTTTTCGCCAATACTTAAATAAGCCGGATGACTGTTCATGGTAGAGAGTTTGGGCGTGGATTTGATATCCACTAAACCATCGGCCTGCAAGGCAGATAAGCTCAGATAAAAGTCTGGCGAAACCTGCCCCAAATTCACTAAACCCTGGCCTTCCAACAGGTCCAAAACCCTGTTGACGGCACCGGGGCTAAAAGTAAAATCTACGCCATTCTGCCCATCGTCGCCTGAGATAATACGTCCGCCGCGCTCACGTCCACCACTCACCAAGCCTGCTTCTACCCCGTATTCCTCCAGCTTATTGGACTGTACATCAACGATGGTCAGCTCAATGGTGATGACCGGAACTACCCGATCTAACTTATGGAGAAAATAGGAGATTTCTTCGATGTTGTTTTCAGAGCCTGTAAGCACCAAGCTGTTCAACTCATATAGGGTATCAATGACAACCCCCTCCCGAAGGGTTTCAGGCACATAGGCTTCTATCCCACGAGCAGAGCGGTACTGAAACTGGAATACTCTGATGGTACGCAGTCCCTCTCCTGTACGAGGACCGATCACATAAGTTTTGCGTTGGTACTCGAAAGTGTAGTCGGTATTACGAAACAGATCGGTTAGCAATTCTGCAAAATTTTTATCCTTCACCTGAAGGCTCACCAGTTCCTGATCCAGCGGAATAGTGGCAGGGGTTACGGTCGTATTGCGATTGCCCGTATTCCGGTTTCCTGCTACAGGATTGCCCGCAGGCATCCCGGAGAGGATGTAATAGTCGAGGTCGAGTTCTTTGGCTACCGCCTTGATCAATTCACTCATCGGAATATTTTCAGCCTGTACATTGATGCGATCATCCCCTGAACGGCGCAGCCGGAGGTTACTTGCAGTTGTACTTGTCTCACTGGTATTATTCCTGCTCCTTCGTTGATTGTCATCAGCTGTAGCAGCTTCCCCTGAAGTATTCGTTCCTGTGCCGAAGGGGTCAGAAGCCTGCTCGTCTTCCAGTAGGTAATAGCCATTGGCAAAGGTCACTTGCAACTCATTGCTTTTGGCCAACTGGTCCAGCGCTGCCTCCAGCGGCAGATTATTGATATAGGTAGTAACTCGCCGATTACGGACCAGCGGCGCAGCAGTAACGCTTTGCCCACTCACCTGGGAAACCTTTCGTAATACTTCACTGAGGGTGTCTCCGCGCAAATTCATCCTCAGCAGTCCACTACGGGCGTCAAAGCCTATCTCAGGCTCCCGAATATTCGGTTTGTCGGGCGGAGGTACATAGGTGAGCAAATGAATAATATCACCCGTGGGTTGCAGGTCTAATTTATAGTTGTCGCAGAGATACAAGAGTATATCATTGACAGGAATCTTATTGAAAGTAACGGAGACCTGTCGGTTGAGACCTGGTTCAACGGTAATACTGGTACTTGTGCTTTCTGCCAAAAAGCTCACCAATTCCTGTAGAGAGCCTGTGAGGGAAATGGTTACCGGTTTTCCAAGCGCAGCCCCCTCCTCAATCAGTATATTGAGTCGTTTATCAATACGAGCCAGTCGTTCGGCTTCTTTTTGAGCAGCTATTTGTCCAACCAGACTGAATAGTAATAGGAACAAAATAAAAGCGCGTGTATTCTTCATTGTACTTGATATTGCGCAGAAAATAGATTGCGATTTTTTTTGAGTCTTTCAAATAGTTAACACACTTTAAATGAACCGCTTAGTTAACTATTATGAAAACCAAAATCGCAATCTATTTTCGTGCTGTTCTAAGATAAGAGAGGAGCAATTTCCTGGAGAGAAGTATCTCCCCGTTTTAATAATGCAAAAGCGTTTTCAGCCAGAGAGATAATTCCTTTGTTTTTTAATACGTCCTGAGTATCCAGGTTTTTATCACGAATAAGTTGACTCAATTCCCGATCAATGGGAATAACTTCATAAATGGCCTTACGGCCTTTGTATCCTGTATAAAAGCATTTTTCACAGCCCTTCGCGAGGTAATGCACCGTAGGAATTTCATTGGTTAAAAATCTACGAGGCAATAAATCATTAGTGAAAGGTGCTTCCTCTTTACAGTCAGTGCATAACAAACGCACCAGTCGCTGCGCTACAGCAGCATTCAGCGTATCGGCCAACAAATATGCTGGCACTCCCATATCAAGTAAGCGACTAATAATTCCCCAAGCATAATTGGTATGGATGGTAGACAAGACTAAATGTCCTGTCAACGAGGCCCGGATGGCCATGGACGCGGTATCCAAATCCCGAATTTCCCCAACCATGATAGCATCAGGGTCTTGCCGCAAAAAGGTTCTCATGGCACTGGCAAAATCCAGCCCAATGGCTTCCTTGAGTTGCACTTGATTAATACCCTCCAGGGTGTATTCGATAGGGTCTTCTATGGTGATGATATTGCGGCGGGTTTCGTTGAGTATCCGGAGAGTGGCGTAGAGAGTAGTCGTTTTTCCTGAGCCTGTAGGTCCACTAATGAGCACAATTCCGTTGGGGCGACGAATACTCTCCAGGTAATATTCCAATTCTTGCTCTCCAAATCCGAGTGATGAGATGGAAAGTGCTTCGGCATTTTGCGCCAACAAGCGCATCACTATCTTCTCTCCGTGCAGTGTAGGAAGACTGGATACCCGGATATCAAGACGATCCGATCCCTGGCCTACAAAAATACGGCCATCCTGGGGCAGTCTCTTTTCAGAAATGTCCAGATTGGCTTTGATCTTTATTTGGTTGATTAAACCTGGGTAGGCTGTTTTTTCCAGTTTATATTTTTCGATCAATACCCCATCTATTCGGATACGAACCCTGGCAGCATGTTCAAAGGCTTCCAGGTGGATGTCGCTCCCGCCTAATTGCTGAGCTTCTTGTATAAGCTGGTTTAGAAAATTGCGATCACCGCTATCGACCGTACGCACCTGGCCTCTCTCAAGATTGACTTTTCGGTAATATTTCCCAATACTGCGTTGTAACTCCTCTGAATCAAGAGGTGAGATCTCTACGACAAGCCCCAAGAGAATTTCGAGCTCTTCGCGTAAAGAAGAAGTGTTTTGCTTGCCAAATAGATAAACCTTCCCACTATCTATTCGATAGGGTATCACCTGATAATGCCAGGCTTGCTCCGCAGAAAGCACTTGAAGAGCCTCTGCGCTTATGTTTTCCCATAGTTTCATCGAAGCGCTGTAGTTTTCTCTCGCCGTTGAGTAGAATTGTGTTTACGTTATTCTGTTATAAAATGTTTCTTAGGAAAAATTTAAATATTTAATTATCAAAACAATTCCCTGACTTAGAGCTAATCCACTAATCAATGGAATCGTAAAATTATCCTTACGGTACATTCCTGTTAAAAACACAGTTAGAAGCGTCCCGATTAATCCAATCAGATAGCTTGCTAAAAACCAAAATGGAGATAGATATAAAGCCGTCAGGAAAATAAAAACGATATCTCCCCAACCAATCATCCCCCCAATAACACTACGCCAAGGGTATTTTCGCAGAACGAAATAACCAACCAATAGAATGAATTGTAAGCATAGAAAACAAACATTAAAAACCATATCAGTCCATTGCCATTCATGCTGAACGGTACAATAACTAACAACCATAAAAAGCAATAAACTCCACAGAGGAACCGACCTGTGCTTCCAATCTTGTAAAGCCAGATAAAGGAGTATTGAAATTTGCAAAAAAAATGCTAGCACGATTAATCCTTTACAATTTCTCGAAGGGTACCGGTATGATCAATTTCCCACTCATTAAAAACACCATCTTGATCAAAGTCTACGACCGCCACTGCTTTAGCGGTAAATCCCGTAGGGCTTGCGTCCGTAATTTGTATCGCATATTTAGCATTTCCTCCTTCCGTAATTGTTTTTTCTGGTTCAAAACCTAACTCTAATAGATCCCCCGTATACTTTACGTGCATCTGATGATAGGATCGTTCCAGTTTCTGAATAGTTGTAAGCGCCTGCTGGGCTTCTAGGCTGTGGGTTTTAGCAATTAAAGGCATTAGATTTGGTAATGCGATAAGCATTAAAATGCCAATAATAACCAATACAACCAATAGTTCAGTGAGGGTAAATGCTTTAAGTCGAAAGTCGCGTTGTCTCATCTTTTTCTCCAAATATATTACATTAAATAAAATACTGCTGCAATAGAATTTAATATTTAACATTTATTCATATAAGGGTTTCGCAAAATGTGTTATCTTCACAATGATTGGAAACAATTAGTGCTCTTACACGTATTACCTGTTTTGCAGATTTAAGATCATCCCAAATGTTTTTGAAAAACTATTTGCTCTCTCTCTTATTGGGGGTACTTACTATTAGTAACCTCTGTGCACAAAATCGAAAAGTAAATCCTGATCAAATTCAGGCCGTTACGATTCAAGATGACACTTCTGTTGTCAGAATGCATGCCTTTTTGGAAGAATCTGACATTAAGCACAGCTTCAATCTTCATTACTATACCTATTATCGGGAACGAATCATTGTCACTCAGGGCAGTCATTTAGGTAGATTACTCCATGGTAAGTTTCAACGCTTCAGTAAGGATATGGTCCTACTAGAAGAAGGTGAATTTGAGTATGGTCTTCAAGTTGAACAATGGAAACATTGGCGAGAGGGGCAATTGTACCAAATAGCAGAATACAAGGAGGGGCAACTGCACGGAGATTTCGAACAGTATGACAATGAAGGTAATCTGCACGTAAAATCAGCGTATAAGAAAGGTGAATTACACGGTGAAACGGAAATTTACGAGCAAGGAACACTAAGCAGCACTGAAAAATACCGTAATGGTGAATTAGTTCCTGTTAAAGAAAAAGAGACAAGTACGGATTCTACCGCTGTCGCGGATAGCCAAGCAACCACTAAGGAGCAACCGTCTTCCGATGTTCGAAAAAGCAGTGGTAGTACTCGTGATGCCCAAGTTCCTAATCGCACGCGTACGCGTCGCGGCAATTCCAATACTGTTCAACCATCAACACCCGCAAAAAGCTCGGCAGAGGATGGTAGTAGTAGTAGTAGTAGTAGTAGTAGTGCTATTTCTGCTCCTCAAGAACACAAAGTTCAGATTTTTGTCACAGATCAACAAAGTGGGCAAGGTCTCAAGCAGGTGTCTATCAAGATCAGTCAGTTTCAGCTTGCCGCAGAAGACCCTCGCTTTAAGTTTTTCGGCTATACTGATGAAGATGGTTATTATCAGCTTAATGTAGAGGAGCAGAATTATGTATTATTTATTACCCAAAAAGGATATCGTCCTCACCAGTTAAGAATCAACGCTGCACAAGCTCAGGACACTTATCTGGTAGCGTTAATCCCTAAGCCCGATTGCGGTGAATTAAGCGGCACCGTACAACCAGCTGCAAAAAACACTGCGATAGCCGGAGCCGCAGTTCACTTAAAGGATCAACGTGGACGCTTACTAAAAACAACCTATAGCGACAATCGCGGAAACTTTTCTGTGTGTCTTCCTTGTAATGAAGCCTATGATATTATTGTTGAAAGTGAAGGCTATCAGCGTTTGCAGGAGCGTGTTTTTCTCTCCGCTAACTGTATTGACTTGCCCCAGGATGTGGTGCTGTATTTGCCCAGTGATCGCCCGCGTGCTCAGCCCCAGTATTCCCCTTCTCGTCCTGACACCAGGATTGCCGAAGCCGAATCAGATAATCGTCCTGCAACAACTGCGGCTAACCAGCAAAGAAACACTACCGCCAGTCCTTTCCGAACAGTAGGCAATGAAGCTGCTTTTTTTGTCATAGCGGGTACTTTTTCCCGTCGTGGTAACGCTGAAAGCCGTTTGGCCGAAGTTAAAGCTGCCGGATTCGATGATGCTCAGATTGTTAAGCTATCAGATTCGGGCTACTTTGCCGTTTGTCTCGGTAATTTAGATTCCAGAGGTGCAGCAGCGGCACTACGTCAGCGTTTTGAATCGGTGACCCAAATCAATGCCTATGTCCGTGATGATCCCTTTTAAGGAATTTCCTCAACGGCTTAAAGGGACGGCACTTTTTTACGCGCTGTTAATTACTACACTGATTGGTATTCTTCTTACTGCACTAATAAGCATTTGGATGTACTACCGAGGTGCTCATCAGCGAGATATCGCTATATGGGAAAATATCGAGTCGGTTGAATCCGCTTTTCTCTATGCTCAATCACAAGAAAGGACAATAGATCAGGAATACTTTCCTTTTACCACCGACAGTATTTTGATGACTAAACGCCCCTGGGGGTTTTTTGAACTCATTAGCTGTACACCTGTCGCCCCTTCTTCCAGTGCAATCACCAAAACCGCCTTGATAGGTCGCAAATCTCCCGCACATACTTGCCTGGAAATGCTGGATACCCGTAAGGCTTTAGCGCTAAGTGGTACCAGTCAGCTCGTTGGCCGGGCTATTGTGCCCAGGGGCGGAATAACGACCACCACGGTAAACGGCGTTCCTTTTCAGGCAGGGCAAGCCATTATTGGTAGTAGTTCCAGTGGTGACGGTACACTCCCTTCTCTGGATTTAGATGTTCTTAATAACCAGCAATCGAGCTTCGATCATGAGCAATATACTATTCGAGAGTTAGGCGATAGTTTTCACCTTTCCTTTAACCAAATACCAATATTGATAAAAGGTAAAGTACTTGAACTGGAGCGTCAAAACTGGTATGGACCTATCGTACTTGAAGCCGATTCGCTAATTCGGATAGGAGAAAACGCTCGCTTAAACGGGCTAATACTAAGAGCACCCAGTATTGAAATAGACACCGGATTTACAGGTCAACTTCAAGCTATTGCCAGTCTTGAAATTTCGCTGGGTACACAGGTATACCTCACATATCCTTCCGTTTTAGCGATTTTACCAAAAAGTGGCTTTTCTCGGCGGCAATCCGGTCGGCTTCGTATTGGAAAGGAGTGCAAAATTGAAGGAACAGTACTGGGGCTAAAAAATAGCACTAACGATGATCAGCAATTACTAGCAACCTTACAACAAACAGCATTACAAGGCAGGGTCATTTGGCAGGGAGGATTAGAGTTTTCCGGGCAGATTACCGGAAGCGTTTATTGTGACAACTTTTTTTATAGGGGCAATAGTGGGCAATTCTTTTTTAATTACTTGGTTAATGGGCGTATTGACGCTCCTTCTCGTTCCCAGCACTGGGTAGAACCGATGATCTGGAATACCGGTAACAAAGCTGTAGCACAATGGCTAGACTAAAAGGATCATCACTTATAGAGGCAACAACGGCCTTAGCTATCCTAACCATTGCACTGGGGACAGCTTGGTTTTGCTTTGGACAATTACTGACCAATAATCATACCTTACAAGAATTTCATGCAGCACTTTTACTAAGACAACGCGCCATACAAATCGAGAGAGAGGGATTATGGCGCGAATCCACTTGGGACACCTTAGGTTATCGTATTATCCATACGGTAGAACCTCTAGATCGCGACCAAAATCTTTATCAATTGATACTCCGCTGTGAAACACCTGACCAGCGCACCTTTCATTATGAAACCTTGAAAACACGGATAGAATGAAGAAATTATCCGGCTTTACCATACTGGAGGTGATGGTGGTTTTAACGCTTACCGCAATTATTGTTTCGCTGTCCTTTTCTGGATTACGGCTCATCAAATTGCAATTCAATCAATTCAAAGACCAACAGGCAGAAGTTGAAGATACCCGACGAAGTGTTACATTACTGAAATGGGATTTCGCCCGTAGTCAATACATTGTACGGCAAGGAGCTTCATTGACTTTTCTGAACCAGCAAGACAGTATTAGGTATGCGTTTTCACCTTCGCTTTTGGTTCGACAAAACGGAATGCAACACCAAGATAGTTTTGCCGTAAACTTAATGATACAGGAATCTTCCTTTGATCACCAGCAAGGAGAAGGACTAATAGACCAAGTGAGAATAATTGTTGGACTCACTGATTTTGCAAAAGACGTCAATCTGGAAAAAACATATAGCGCACACGATCTGATACTATGGGAAAATGAGCATTGATCTAAATCAATTAAAACAGCAAAAAAGGTCGGTTGACCCGACATTCAAAAAATCCACCAATGCCGCCCAATCCGGTAGCTGGATGGATTTCCTCAATCGGGATATTCAGTTATTCGGAGGAGGACTTAGTTGGCAGCACAAAGAGGCCTTGTTCTCTGAATTAGCCGTCTTGCTGCGAGCAGGGCTGGATATTCGCTCCGCTCTGGAACTTATCCAGGCCAATGAGCCTAAAGAGAAAATTCGTAATGTTTTTGCCAGTGTCTACCAAACGCTCGTAGATGGAGCCAGCCTTGCAGCAGCGATGGAACAAACCCAACAGTTTTCCACTTACGAATTGTCCAGTATTCGTATCGCAGAAGAGAGTGGCAAGTTGTTGCCGGTACTGGAACGTCTGGCTACTCATTTTGCTAAAAATATCCAATTGCGGCGATTGTTGATGAGTGCACTTTCCTATCCGATATTAGTGTTGGTCGTTGCAGGCTTCTCGTTACTTTTTTTACTCAATTTTCTGGTCCCTCTTTTTGGCGACATCTACGCAAGACTCAATCAAGAACTACCAGGGATTACCCAGTTTATTATCAATTTTTCAGATCAACTTAATAAATCGCTGCCTTATCTAACCGTTGGCACAGTCGTTTTGGGTATAGTAGGGTTTTACTTTCGCAAGGCTGATTTAGTGAAACAAAGTGGAGCAGCACTGATGATTCGTTTACCCCTATTTGGGCCGTTGATTCGAAAAGTATACTTGAGTAGGTTCAATCATGGGCTTAGTTTCTTGCTGTCCTCCAGTGTTCCGCTTACTCAGGCACTAGAATTGGTTGGAACCATGGTAGATTTTCATCCAATCAGCAGTAAATTAATCAACGTACAACAACAAATATTACACGGTCAAGCTTTACACGAAAGTCTACAGAAAGTTACAATTGTCCCTGCCCGGATGCTCGCACTGATAAAAATTGGAGAAGAAACCAATCATTTACCTCAGATGTTAGAAAAAATTGCAGCGCAGTATGATGAAGAGGTGGAGCAAAAAACCAAGTTACTAGGCAGTTTACTTGAACCTTTGTTGATCGTTTTCCTCGCGATTACGGTAGGTATCGTTTTAGTCTCTATGTATTTGCCGATTTTCAAATTAGTCACCAATTTTGGATTATAAGCTTATGAATTATTTAAGTCAATATACATCTCAGCAACGTTGGTGGATTACCCTGGGCGGTCTAGCCCTATTAGCATTAGCGTCCTATTTTTTAAGCATTCGCAAAACGCTAAAGCTAAAAAATGAATTAACGGAAAAATCAATTCAGCTACAAAACATCGATGATGCTCCTCTGGTCATTGCCCAACTAGAGCAACAGCTTCAAGTAAACGACCAACAATTTCTTCAAGGCCCTTACGATAGGAATAACTTATTCGCTAAAGTGAGCACTTTTTGTGCAGAACACCATCTTAATCTACTAGAATTCGGGGAGGATCAACGTTGGCAACAAGATCAACTAAATTTTATCACCAGCCCCATACGAGTTGCGGGTACGTACCATGACATCCTGAGGCTCATGTATTACATGGAGCATAAGGAACATCTCGGTTACCTGGTACACTGCGATTTAGCGTTGGTAAAAAAAAGCAGGCGCTCCCGACAACAAGAACTACAAGTAGAGCTCCATCTACAAAATATTGAAATTGAAAATTAATGCGCTATGAAATACCTCTTTCTGATCTTACTTACCACTTGTTTATTATGGCATTGTTCAGACGTTATCATTCCTGATATTTCAGACGAACAAGTGCTACTTCGGGCTCCTCAGGATGGAGACCAGTTGATTGGCTCAGCGGTTACCTTAAGTTGGGAATACCTACCCGACGCTCTTGATTACCAAGTAGAAATAGCAACACCAGATTTTGAAAACATCCAGACGCTAGTCATCGACAGCATTACTACCGCACGCAATTTAACAGTAATGCTCGCACCCGGAAGTTATGAGTGGCGAGTAGTGGCATTTAATGAAGCCTATGCTTCTGCTTGTTGTCAGGAATGGGGTTTCCAACTACAAAGTAACGTTAGTGCAGACCTAAGTACACAAGCTGTTTCTCTTATTTTGCCATCAAATAACACAAGTATTGGAGATGGTAATGTTTATTGGGAGTGGTCGCCGCTAGCAGCAGCTACCAATTATCGCTTTCAGCTCAGCACAAATGCTGACTTCTCAACGCTTATCCAGGATAGCTTACTTACCAATACCTCAATTTCCTTAGATGACTTCGAGGAAAACCAATATTACTGGCGCGTTCGTGCAGAGAGTGAAATTTCAAATAGCTTTACCAATTATAGTACTCGAAATTTCACTATCGACGTAACACCTCCTCCATCACCCGTTCTGAATTTACCGATGGAAAATGACACCCTGCTCTTCAGTGCCCAAAGCCCTGATTTTAGTTGGCAAAGTAGTAATGATAGCCAACGCGACACCCTCTATGTTTTTGCCGACAGCTTCCTGGATAGTCTCTTTTTCAAAAAGGCCAGCCTTACCGGAAGTACAGATTTAGACGATCAGAGTATGAACTTTGCACCGGGCGACTATTTCTGGCAGGTACGTTCAGTGGATGCCGCTGGCAACCTTTCCGATCTAACTGCAAGTCGAAAATTCATCGTGGAATGAAGAATTCAAAGCCGATACAGTATTTACTTTTCACCTTAGTGGCCATCATCTGGGGAGCAATTGTTTACCAGGTGTGGACCTATCTGGGTAAAGATGATGATCAGCCCCTTTACACCGACCGGGATTACTCACCAACAGAAACA
>NZ_JBOEFX010000142.1:0-20563 GCF_050633125.1 Lewinella sp. | reverse complement strand
GTATCGAGCATTAATCGTAAATCAGCTGGTGCATCTAACACCAACTCATAATTAATATTCCTCGATGCTGCTAATGAATGAAAAGCATTAAAGACCCTTTTTATGAAGGGCGAAAAAACGACAACTTCTTCTCTCAATTCAAGCTTACCTGTTTCCAGGCGGGCAAGATCCAGTATCTCCTCGGTCATCTGCCGAAGCTGCTTTGTGCTCCGTTTTATTCGTTGCAACTGGGACATCTGCTCAGGTGGAAAATCCTGCTTACTAAGGCTCGTCACAGGCCCCAATATCATACTAAGTGGGGTGCGTAATTCATGGCTAATGTTGATAAAAAAGCGAGATTTCATAGCGTCCAACTCTCTAAGTTCTTTGGTAGCTTCCTCCACCCGTTTCTGCAATTTTAAGTTAGCTGCTATAAGTCGTTGATTTCGCCTACGAACAATCCTCCATAGGCTTAAGCTGAAAAGACTAACTATAGACACAATAAACCATGAACGCAAGTAAAACGGGCGCATGACAAAAACGGAGATTGCTATTTCACGCTGATCATTAATGGAGTTACCAAGCGAGTAAGCCCGAATCTTCAGTTCATGACGGCCATAAGGAAGATTGGCTAACTCTAATGAAGGGGAAGGCATCGTCCGCCAGTTCATATTCTGACTAGACAACCGCCATTCGTAGGCAACCTCTCGTCCTGATAGATAATTAGGCGTCAAATCGATAATGATGCGGTTTTCATTTGGCTGAAGGCGCAACTCCCTGCTGTCAATTACTTGCTGTGTGTTCAGCATTGGGGTCTCCGTATTACGTTCGTATACAACAACCTTGGTTATTTGTAAATATAATTCTTGAGCTAACGAAGCATCTAGTGCTAAACTATCTGGATGAAAAACACACAAGCCGTCTATTGTACCGAAGTAAAGCCTACCTTTATCATCCTGAAAATGAGACATATAGTTAAATTCACTATCAGGTAAGCCGTCCTCCTTATAGTAAGTCGTTATTCGCCCGCTAGTTTTATCCATCCTCATCAATCCATAGTTACTCGGCAACCAAAGCTGGTTGTATTTATCCTCGTAGACTGCATGAATTGTATTATCAGACAAACCATCAGCTACAGTATATCTATTCGGATGTATGGTAGAAAACGGTTCCCATTTCAAGAGTCCTTGATTGGTTGCTAACCAAAAAAAGCCTTCCCTATCCTCATAAATATGAAAAACTGCTAACGGGGTAGATTCGGCTTCCGTCATGAAATCAAATCTTTGCAATGCACTACCTTGATGGTCAAGCAACTGTAAACCTTCACTAGTGCCAATCCAAATACCCGTAGAATTTTCATAGAAATAATGGATCGCTGTATCTGGAAAACTGCGAAGAGTAACCCTGATATCGCCTGGCCGTAAATGAAACAATCCAAGTCCGCTGCCAATGAGCAAGGTATCGCCAAGTACAAATAAATCTGTACCATCGTAGCCTTGATAACCGGATTCTATACCGTAAAAATTTTGAGTTCTAAATTCAGAAAGGTTATAGTGCACCAACGGACCATAGTGGTTAGTAATCCACAAATCATTCCCCTGCTTTAAAAGTCCTTTGCCAAACCTACTACCTTCAAAAAGAACTTGTTCGTTAGCTCCTGTTTGAATATTGATCAACCTACAGCCCCGATAACTATTTGCAATTAAGGTAGAATCAGAGATGGGTATAATACTACGAAAACTTACCGGTGCCTCTTCATCGGTAATAAAACTACGAAAGAGTTTCGGCCTTACTCTAATTCGAAAAAGCCCTTTGCTAGATCGAAACCAAAAAGCATTATCTGCGGTCATCCAAAAATACCCCTGGGTTTCCGTCTCGAAAGCATCAAGCAACAATTGATTCAAATCTAAAGGTACCACCTTACCTTTGTCATATATTTGGATTTTAGAATCCTCAAACTGTAAGGCGATTCCGTTGGAACCTAATAAAAAATGGAAGGCATCAGGTGGGCTTGTAGTATATAATTCCGACTTGATCTCCGATAACGGAACACTGCGAATTAGCTTGCCATTTTCGTTGCAAAAACCAATGCGTTCAATTTGTGAATTGGTTGGATCTATCGTAGGAAACCAAATTTGGTAATCATCACTCATTGAAACATCCTGCTGTATAAGCTCATCCCTACGCATCTGGTGCAACACATTACCCAACGAGTCAATACGTTCCAAATAGGTAACACCAGCCCTTACTTCCTGTCGTAAAAACTCCTGATTCCGATTTGAAAAATAACGGGAAGGAGTGGTATTCCGTGAGGTAGTATCCCGTAGCAACCAATTCCATTTCCCATCGTACTTCCCCCCCATTCTATTGACAGGGTCCAATATCCATAAGGTATCTTCCATCGTATAAATACCTAGGTGACACATTCGAGACAAAGACAGAGATGTACCTATATAATCTTCAAGAGGTATCGCTTGCTCTAGTATCGGATCAAAAACATCTACGATTATTTTATTAGCTTGTGCTTCTGCAAAAACCCAAAGAAGCCCATTCAAATCTTCTACTACATGAAAAGGCATTGCTGTACGAAACCCATATTTTTCATCATTATAGCTTGTGAATTCATGGCCATCAAAACGAACAAGGCCACGAAACGTAGCCAACCAAATATATCCGTGCTTACTTTCAAATAGATCATAAATCAACCAACTAGGCAAACCTGTCTTTGCAGTCCACTGGCTGACTTCCACCGTATAATCTTGTTCATAAAATAATTGAGTAATCGGTTGAGCTAGAACGTTCAGTCCGCATACTAAAAACGATATTATAATAATCAGTAACTTCAAATGAAAATGTGGTGTAATGACGTTCTCTTCCATATTTTTGTCTACTTACATAAAAAGCATTGACACTTTTGGACCTCAACTATTTTGAGGTCCGTAACTTTAGCCATGAACATCACAATAAACTTTGCCAGTAACTACAAGCCTTCAGCTTGCTCACAGTAGAATACTGCAAACAGCTTCAAGATTATCAATTGATAATATTCAAGGTTTTTAAAATTTTCCAGGTATTTGTTTGGGAACTTCTTCGTGATGAAATGAACTAGGCCCGGCGAAAGGGAGTGTCCAAAATCTTCATCCAAAGAAAAGTCAAATTCGTGAGCCTGCGACAACAATGAAGACCGAAGGAAAATCACTTTAGGTCAATTATCAAAACAATTACAGGTCAACATTTTGACAAAACAGCCCTAACTCGGAAGAGTTTGGGAGGATCAATAAGGTAAAGGTGAAATTTTACAACAAGCCCTAAGTTAAAAAAGAATGGATAAATAAGACCATATTCAGTAATTTATCTATTCAATAGCTTAGACGGTGATTTTCCAAACTTGGTTTTAAAGTTTTTAGAAAAATAAGCCTTACTCTGAAAACCAATGGCGTAAACCAATTCGGCAATGGTTGAATAGCGTTTTTCTTCTAACAACCGATAAGCCAATTGTAGCCGTGCCTGAAGAATATATTGGCTTGGCTTAAGTCCTGTACAACCTTTTAGTTTATCTCGGAAGCTACGTTCAGACATCCCCATCTCACGTGCCAAGTCCCCTACTTTCAGTTGGGGGTTTCTAATTTTCTGGGTTAACAATGTCTCTAAATCTATCAACCATAGTTCATCAAAGCTGGGCCCTGGTAGCGGTGGAGTCTCTACTGGGGATGAGGACACTTCCTCTTTTTCGGCAACAATTACAGCCTCAAAGGCGGCTTTTCGTTTTTGTTGATTACTCAATAGGTTATGAATCCTAGCAATTAATTCATTTTGCTCAAAAGGTTTGGAAAGGTAAGTATCCACGCCTAGACGCAAACCATAAAGCTGGTCGGCTTGCTCAGAGCGGGCTGTAAGTAGAATAAACGGCACTCCCCACTGCTGAGGCTGGCTACGCACTGCTTTTAATAGTTCAAAACCATCCATTCGAGGCATCATTACATCAGATACTACTAAATCCACTTCTTGCTGGTTCAATACATCCAACGCTTCTAAACCATCACTAGCTTGAACCAGACGATAATAAGGTCTAAGTATTTCCAGCAAATAGGCTCTAAAGTCATCATTGTCCTCTACAATAAGTACCATTGGCTGCCCAGCTGTATTCGCGGGTGGAGGCAAGGTAAGCAATCTGGTTTTCGTTAAAACATCCTGCTCACTCGTAGTTTTAGGCTCTACCAATCTTTCTTCTACTACTAAAACAGGTAGTTTTAAAGAAAAGACCGAGCCTTTGTCTAATTCACTCTCTACCGCTAGCTGTCCTCCTAAAAAATCGGCAAGTTCTTTACACATGGCTAGCCCTATTCCTAAACCGCCATTCTCCAAATTTTGCTGATGGCGAGCCTGGTAATAACGATCAAAAATCCTTACAAGATCCGTTTCGTTTATTCCCACCCCTGTATCTTCAACAGTCATTATGATTACTGTTGAATCAACCATCACTTTCACCATAACCTGCCCGCCTCTACCTGTAAATTTAAGGGCATTGGAGATCAGGTTATTCAGTATGCGTTCTACCTTTTGGGTATCGAGCATTAATCGTAAATCAGCTGGTGCATCTAACACCAACTCATAATTAATATTCCTCGATGCTGCTAATGAATGAAAAGCATTAAAGACCCTTTTTATGAAGGGCGAAAAAACGACAACTTCTTCTCTCAACTCAAGCTTACCTGCTTCCAGACGGGCAAGATCCAGTATCTCCTCGGTCATCTGCCGAAGCTGCTTTGTGCTCCGTTTTATTCGTTGCAACTGGGACATCTGCTCAGGTGGAAATTGCTCTTTACTAAGGGCTATTACAGGGCCCAAAATCATACTAAGCGGAGTACGTAATTCATGGCTTATATTGATAAAAAAGCGCGATTTCATTTCATCAAGCTGGCGTAATTCCTTTGCCTGTAGATCAATCGTTTCGAGCTTTTCCTGTAATTCCAATGTACGATCATTCACCTCTTGCTCAAGTTCCTCATTATGGAGCTTTAACTGTAATTGTCGCAACCTAAAATAGCCATAAAAAACACCCCCAACTGTTAGTGCTAATAAGGCAAAAAACCACCATCTTAAGTAGATAGGTTTTAGTACCTTAAGTTGAAGGCTTAGAATTTTACTTTGTAAATTTTTATTACCGACAGGGTAAGCCCTAAACTCTACAGGATAAGTGCCATAGTTTGGATTAATCAGCGACAAATTGGCCTCTGAAAGAACCTTCCATTGCTCACTCTCCCATGGAAATCGCCATTCGTAAACGACCCTACTATCAATAAAATAGTGGGGCACTAAACTTATCTCTAAACGATTTTGAGAAGGCCTTATTTCCACTAGCCCTCTTTCTATACCCTGCCTTGTTTTGTTAATAATCGCTTCTGTTTTGCGGTCATATACCACGACTTTTGCCATCTGCAAATGGAGCTTGGCTTGCGCTTGAGCCTCGATACTATCCGGATAAAAAGAAACTATTCCATTTACCCCTCCCAAAAAAAGTAGCCCGTCTTCTCTCTGAAAGTAAGCTAAAAAATTAAACTCATTACTTGGTAAACCATCTTTTTCTAAATAGGTCGTGACATAACCATCAGACTTTCGAAAACGCATCAGACCATAATTACTAGGCAGCCACAAGTGCCCATAGCTATCTTCGTAAATTGCATGAATTTTATTATCAGAAAGACCATCCTCTACGGTATACTTTCGGTAAGTTTCATCTTCTTGATTCCAACAGACCAAGCCTTGATTCGTCCCTAACCAAAAGAACCCATCTTCATCTTCATGAATAAAATAGACCCTCAATTCCGTTTTATCATCTTCAAGGACTGGGAAATGTTTCTTTCGCTGTCCCTCTTCATTAAATAAGAACAAACCATATTGACATCCTAGCCAGAGGCCTTGATTATTCGTATGCCAAAAATATGCACTCGTATCTTGCATAAGTTGAGGCTGAATAGACCCTGATTTTTCATGGAATGCTAAAACTCCTAAATGACTCGCAATCCATAAGGCCGTGTCATTTAATCGATGTAAACTATAACCATTATACTCTCCATTATAAAACCGAAAAGGGTATGTTTTATAATTCCTGTCTATAAAGTTGTAAAGCATTAGGTCATCCGATGATTTACTTACCCATACCTGACTCTCCTCCTTAAGTAGCCCCATATTATTATACCCATTTGGCATGGGTATAGAAGAAAAGTATTTTTCCTGTAAATCTACCTGAAACATCCCTGCGTACGTGTTGGCAATTAGCAGGCTATCACCAATACCAACCATTCCTCGTACGCTCGTAATGATATTATCCTGATGAGGATAGGTTGTAAATAAACTCTTCTTGATTTTCATCCGAAAAAGCCCTTCCGGAGAATTAAACCAGAAAGATTCATTATCAATCAAAACGATAATCTCATTAATTCTAGCTTGAAAATCTTTAGCCAATAAACTGCTCAAGTTCTCAAACAAGATTTCATCTTTCTTAAAAAAGAAAGCAGTGGCATTGTTAGTTGCTAAGCCAAAGCCCTCTTTATTCGTTTTTAAAAATCTACCATGGTCATGGTAGATCGAATTCCCCCATGAGATACTAGGATAACTACCATAAGGATAGGCGTGAATACTATTGTCTCCAAAAGAAAACAAAGTATCTAAATCACCAAGGTATTGGGGTTGAGACCAATAATGAAAATTCAAATCTTCATCTACTTTGGAAAACCGGCGACTATTGTGGCCAAAATTAAGGTTAGACAACTCTCTGCCGTTACGATCAATAACGTATAGGCCTAGCTTCCCTTCTTTGGTCTTCCAAACCCAGAATAAGCCATCTTTCCGAGGATAGTAATATGGAAAATCTTTCGTTTCCCCCATTGTCTCCAATACTCTCGACGTAGAAGTATCATTCAAGAGCCACTCCCATTCACCTTGATAGCGGCCGCCTTTACCGCTTACAGGGTCCAGCAACCATATCGTATCTTGTTGTCGAAAAAAACCATAATGACTATAAGAAGACAAGGGCAGTTTTTCATTGATATAAGACTGCAACGGAGTAGCAGATTCCTCTATAGGATCAAACACATCAAAAAAACGATCTTCTCCCTCTGAGCAAAAAAGCCATATATTACCATTGACATCTTCTGCTATTCGTCCTACTCTATTACTACGCAGGCCATACTTCTCTCCACTATAAGTGATAAACGTGTTTCCGTCGAAACGAACAAGCCCTACATTGGTCGCTAACCAAAGGAACCCTTTTTCGTCTTCGATAATATCGAAAATATGCCACGAAGGCAAACCATCCTCTTTGGTCCAAAGACTTATTTCCAAAATGTAATCTCCGTCAACATATCGACGCTCAACCGACTGCCCATCCATAGAAAGGCAACAAAAGAAAACGAGAAGACAAGCCATTGCAACAGGCTTGATCCGAGACAAATAAGACATAGGTTTGATAACAGACTATTAAATCGAGTGTGTAAATCTACAATACGGTTTCACACAATTTCCCTAATGTATCAAAAATACAAGGAAGAAGTGTATCAAACTATCTTTATAATACCTCAAACTCTCCCATTTGACTTCCTTGATACGAATTCTATAATTTTATTTGATCGTCTACGAATATATAATAAGATACACATTGCCTTAGCCCAAAAATATCCTGAGCTTTTTCCCGCCCCAAAATCGTATTACCATAAAAACAAAAACCCGGCAGATTTGAATCTGCCGGGTTGCAAAAAAACATGGAATTGTTGTGGTAAGCATGATATTATTACCTTCCACTTTATTCCCCCTTGTATTGTTTTGGTTCTTGTGGTTGCCTGATAAGCAAATAAAGTACTTTATCTCCGGAAATAGACTATAACAAGCTCCTACAAACCTCCTACAGGAGGAATCGCACACCTTATACAAACCTTATACTGTCTTATATTAAAAACCCATATACTAATTATAAATCATTGATATACTGGTAAATATCATCCTCCTTGCCTAATTGTAATTTCTTTTTCAACCGATACCTCGCCATCTGTACACTGGTAGCACTGATATTCATCAGGCGGGCAATTTCTTTGGTCGACAAACCCATTTTAAGATAGCTGCAATGCCGCTCATCCTGCGGAGAAAGCTTGTCAATCTGAGCACGCAGGCGATCAAAAAAACCAGGATGGACCCCCTCGAAATGGGTTTTAAAGTCTGACCAATCTTCGTCCAGGCTTTGGTGGGTCTGGATCATTTTATTAAGGTTGACCATCTCCTTTTGAAAACCAGGATCATTCTTTTTGATATTCTTCAAGCTTTCTTCCAACTGCTGAAGCAAGTCATTTTTTTGTACCATTTGCAATGTCAGCGAAGCCAGCTCTCGTTGCTTGTGATTTATCTTTTCTTCCAGGCGCTTTTTTTCCAATGCATTTCTCTTCTCACCTTCCTCGTCCAAACTTTGCTGCAATTGGTAACGGTTATAAAACAAGAGTACGACGACAAGACCAAGAAAGAGAATAAACAATAGCGTATTGCGCTGTCTTTTTTGCAATAAATTTTTGGCCGCTAAAGAAGCATTCAACTCTTTTTGGATGGCCAGCTGCTCTTCTTTTTTCTCGGTAGCATAACGAACCTTCAATTTTTCTGATTCGTATAGCCGCTCTTGTTGTGCATATTTATCTTTCGTCTCCAGTAGGCTATCTACGTAGTTTTCTATCATACCCGGATCACCTTGCTGAAGATAGTACTCCATAAGGAGGTAGAAAGCGTCGATTACCAAATGAGGAGCCTTAATTCGCTGAGCAATAGCCAGCCCTTCTGTAGATAGTCTTTTCGATTCTTCCCAATCCCCTTTTTTTGTATAAAGATTACTTTTCACCAACAGGGACGAAGCATAGAGTTGATCGTAGTTGGAGACTTTGAGAATGGCAAGCGCATCATTCAAGCTTTTATCCGCTAGCTCATATTGTTTTAGTTCCGTATAAACATACCCCAGATTTGAATAACATGCGCCCAGCCCTCTCTGGTCGTCTAGTTTCTTCATAATAGGAATGCTCCTTTTAAAATAGTATTCTGCTTGTTCAAACTGGTTCTTCTCCTGGTAATTGATCCCCAGGTCTTTTAGGGCATAGGCCTGTGCCCAATCGTCCTGATCCTCCTCCGCATTTTTGATGACTTCTTCGATAATTTCATAAAAAACCTGGCGTTGCCCATGCATATCATGCACTGCCGCAATATTGAGCAATGCCCAGTATTTGGATCTATTCCCAAAGCCATACTGTTCTCCTTTTTCCTGAGCTAAATAGAAATGATCAAGGGCACGATCAAATTGCCCCCAGTCTCGGTAAACCAAGCCTGCTCCGATATGCCCCTCTATAGCGCACCCTCTATTTTGGCCGCAATAATCTATTAACCACTTACTCGCAGCCAGCGATAGCGGGGGATGACTGTACAGGAGTTTTTTTGCATATGCTTTAAGAACCTCAACTTCTTCCCCAGACAATGTATCCGGCTCGACCAGCTCCGCTCCTCTGTGAAAAATAATCCAGGCAAGGCCAGATGGAAATCTAGTAGCTCTAGCAGATGCTAAAGCTTGTGTAAACAGATTTTCTGCGGCGTCACTATCTCCTAATAAATCAAAACAACTCGCCAATCCGGCCAGCAACTTGACATGAGTCTCCTTATCTGTATCCAGTTTTAAACCTGCTATGTATACTTCTTTCGCTTCCTCCACCAGGCCTTCTTGTAGCAACAATTGGCCTTCCAACTGCCGCAGCGTCGCCGGGCTTCTATTTGCTGATTTTCCCTGAAAAACAGCCACTGTTTCCGCAATCGCTTCTGCTTTGGTAGCGGCCTGCACTAAAAGGATGCTTTCCGGCAATTCCATTACCTCCACAGGGGTGGGTTCCTGGGTCGTCGTCGCACCTAAGCGAGGTAAAATCACTAGGGAAAATAGCGCAAAAAGGAGGGATATTATGCTAATTCTCAATAGGGTGGGTATTATTATTGATTTGTATCTTCTAATATATGTAAATTTTCTAAAACAAAACGACCGCTACCAGACACCAGTGTGTCTCATAACGGTCGCCTTTAGAAAACCTAATTTCTTTTAAAACTCCAACCGATAATTCAAAATAGGAATCAACCCTAGCTGGGTTTCTTCTACGATTTTATCGCTACCAGCCGAGTAATAACGGCCGTAGATATTCTCTCTATTGGTTACATTTTGAATATCAATCGAAATGATGGAAGAGGTCTTTGCACGGTTCTTCCGGTAGGAGATACGCACATCGCTACGGAGATAATAAGCCACTTGGTCTTCCCATGCCTTAGTGTAGTCACGAACGGTATATCCCGCTGTCCGAGAAGCTTCCAAATCAATGGGGCTGTAACGGTTTCCTCCGGCTACATTTGTCCGGATATTGGCTCCTAAAAGGTTCGTTTTATTCTTACCCACACTCCATTCTTTACCAATCAGCATATTACCTACATAACCACCAGCGTAGCGGGTATTTCGCTCCACACCATCACGGCCTGTATACAGCGATTCATAGAGGGAGATCGTCGCCAGGGCGTACCAGCCATTTGTAAAGAATTTCTCAATAGTCGTTTCCAAACCAAAGTTGCGGCCTGTACCATCTGCAAAAAGCGAGTCGGTCACGTAGCCACTGTCAAAGTTGATCGCAGAGGCTGTCCCTGCATAAACGCCCTGTGCATTGGGGCTGGCGATGGCTACATCGTACAAATCCTGGTAATAAACCTCAGTCTGCACGCGCCATTGGGGATGAAAGCGCCATTCGTACCCCAGTACGCCATGTAATGCTTTTGGTAAAGCCAATTCTTTATTGGGCTGAGAATAAGTATCCGCTCCGGTTTGAACCTGAGCAAAATAAACGGGCAGTGGGTCACGGCGAGAATGCAAGCCAGCGCCAGCACTCAGTACGTGCCCTGGGCGTAGGTTCCAACGCATGCCTACTCGCGGCTCTATAGCCATTTGCCCACCAAGGCCCAAATAGGTCGCATGAAGGCCCGCATTTAGGTGTAAAGTCGTGCCTACACGGTGCTTCAATTGAGCGTAAGCTTGTACATTCGCCGTAGCTCCCTCTTCATTGATGAGCGTAACACGAGGGCTATTAAACTCCTCCCACTCCGCAAAAGTGTAGGACAAGCGGCTACCAATCGCTCCCATCCGGAAAGTACTCCGCGCGTTGAATTTGCGATTATAAAGCATACTCACTCGCAACGCATGGGTGGTAAACTCCTCTGTTCCAACAAAGTTATCAACCACATAAACTTCCTCATCAGAAACCCGATCAACGGCATAGCTGACAATGGTTTCTAAATAATCGTTCTTCGCCAGGTATCGCCGATTATTAACACCTATCACTCCGCGATCAGAGTGGTAATCATATTGCTCCAAACTATCCTTGAAGGTGCTATTACTCAGTCCGCCCAAGCCCCAAACAGACCAGTATCCACCCTTGGTGGTAGGTATTTGTATTTTGAAAGAAGCATCTTGAAAAATGGACTCTTCCCCCCCTAAGTCAAGAATCCCCAACTGTCCCAGGACGCCTAAAGTTGAGTAACGGTAATTACCCAGGTAGCTTGCGCCGCCCTCTTCTCCTATCGGGCCTTCTCCTGAAATATCCAGGCCAAGCACACCTGCCTGGAAGGCATATTCTCTCTTTTCATTGTTGCCTGTCCGCAGCTTTAAGTCAAAGACACCAGACATGGCATTGCCATATTCACCAGGGAAAGCGCTTACCAAAAAATCGGAATTGGCCAGCATATTTACGCTTAGCGCGCTAATGCCTCCACCTGAAGCTCCTTGGTCAGAAAAGTGATTGGGGGTCGGAATTTCGACACCTTCCATTCGCCACAGTAGGCCGCGAGGGCTATTTCCCCGAATGACAATCTCGTTGCCTCCGTCGTCATTGGTATTTACACCTGCAAAGGATAGCGCCATCCGAGCTGGGTCATTAACGGCTGCAGCGTAGCGCTTGGTTTGCTCCACGCTGAACGAACGTGAACTTACGCTAGCCATCTCATTATTAGGGGTACCGTTGAGGCGTTCAGCCTTAACGACTACCTCATCCATTGTCACCAGTGATTCTGTTAGTTTCAGTGTAAGGACGACCTCCTTGCCAGAACCAACCTCCAACTCATGGATGTAAGCATCTTCATACCCAAGGCAACTGATGCGGATACTGTGGCGGCCAACAGGCACATCATCCAGACGAAAAGTGCCATCAAATTCGGTAGCCGTTCCCAGCAAAGGCTCAACATTAAGAATGAGTATATTGGCAGCAATGATCGGTTCTTCTGAAGCCTGATCAAGAACGGTTCCTTTGATGGTTTGCGTTAGGCCATTCGTTTGAGACCAAAGCATTAACGAAAAAAAGTTGAGTACCAGCAATAGGAATCCTGTCCGCCACTGGTGGCAGTTACTTAGCGTGCGTAACATAGATAGTAATGGTTTTTGTTTCTAAAGTTCTCTAACAGCATGATGTAGACATCTGCTCTAGCCCCCTATTCTTATTTTATTTTTGAGAAAAAGTAATTTCGATATTCATCGGTCAGAATGGCATATCCCTATAACTATTTACATAGGGTAGAATAGATTATGCCAGTCAACACTGCCTCTTTTAATATTATTATTATCACATATGAGGCATATTTTGTTAAATTCCCCCTATTTTTAGGCGTTCACTTCCCCCTCTTCTTTATCAGCTGATCCTTTAATGATGTCAATAATAACGAAAGTTGTTTTGCTTTCCTTGGTTATATGCATTGCAGCGCCCGCTGCAACACAGACCTTAGTACCACAGGAAGATGGGGGCAATATTATCCCTATCGATGAACAATTGCCTTTCCCTGAAAATTATGACCTGGCCTTAAAGTTCATGAAAAAACAACAGGCTATCAATCAGCAGGCAGCGGCCTATTACTACGGCCAACAGGCACTCCGTTTTGCTAGAAATAATAAAGATGAACCCCTTATCATTGAAGCCATTCAGGCAATTGCCCGATTCCATCAGACCCAGGGTCAATATGATCGAGCCGATAGCCTTTACCTACAGGGCTTAGCGTACGTTACGCAGCCACTACAAAAAGCCAGCCTCTATTTAGACAGAGTCGGCATCGGAGCTCGTACCCGCAATTGGCAAGAAACCCCCGCTCACCTCCAAAAGGCCCGAGAGCTGATTGGTCAAGATACCCTCAGCCCTACCATGGCCAATTATCATTTCCGCGCAGGCGTATATGAGTTTGAGGCAAAGCAAAACATGGTGGAAGCATTGGTTCATTATCAGCAAGCAAAAAAAATAAAAGGCATTACGACCAGGGCCCGCACCAGCATCAATAATAACTTGGGAATCATTTATGGTGCCGTCAATGATTTTGAAAAGGCTTATAGTCTCAATGAAGAAAATTTAAAAATAGCCATTGAGGAAAAAGACCTCATGGGTGAGCTATTCTCCTACTATGGATTAGCATTCAGTGCAGGGATGCTGGATGACGACACTAGCCTAATGCACTATTGCCAAAAGGCTATTGACCTGCATAATACCACAGGAATTTCCACTGCTTTTGGTTATGTATATTCCTTAATGGGCGAATACTACATGAATCAAAACCAGTTGGATTCTGCCAATTTCTACCTCCAAAAAGGCATTGCAATTAGTAAAGAGCAAGGTGAAAACAAAGAACTCGTGGACTGCTATCAAGGTATGATGAAACTTCATTCTTTGAAAAACGAAGATGTTATCGCTATTGAATACGGAGAATTGGGCCTCCAACTAGGAACCAGGGTTGACCACGAAATAGAAGAGCCCTTGGCCGCTCTTTATGAAAAACGGGGAAACTATCAAAGAGCCTATGCTTTGCTGCGAAAAAGTTGGACCAAACAAGCTGAGCTAGACCAAAGTAAAACCAATATTTCACTAATGGCTAAACTCTTGGAAGGACGTTTTGAACAAGAACGTACCCAACAGGCACTTGAACACCAACAGACCTTAACAAAACAACGATTCACACTTGTCACCTCTGCTCTTGCTCTCCTTATATTCCTAACCTTACTAATGCTATTCTTACAGGCCCGTAGTAGACGCAAATTGCAAAAACTGAATCGATCTCTGACGGAAAGTAATGATGCCCTGATGCAGTTTGCCTACATTACCTCGCATGACCTTAAAGAGCCTGTCCGCAATATTACCAGCTTTTCAGGATTATTGAAGCGACGACTTGCCGAAAGAGGAATAACCACAGAAGAAACCGATTTTCTCAACTTCATCACCAGCAATGCAGTAGTATTAAAAGAAATTGTAGACTCTTTACAAGTTTTTACAAAAATCTCTTTTGGTGAACTTGAACACGAAGCCGTTGCTCTTAAAGAGGTTTTTCAAACCGTAGAAAATAACCTTCAGCAATTCATTCTGGAAACCAATGGTCGATTGACCTTCCATAACCCTCAGCAAATAAAAAAGATATTCTTCACCCGCCCAATGCTCGTCCTGGTATTACAAAACCTCATTCAAAATGGTTTTAAATACAATGAATCCGATCACCCCGAGGTCACTGTACACGTTGCTACTAGCACCAAAGGGAAAACCTTCTTCCAGGTGAATGACAACGGTATTGGTATCGAAGAAGAATACTTCGAGCGTATTTTTACGCCTTTCAAAACCCTTACCAACAAATCTATCACCCAATCTTCCGGCCTTGGTCTATCTATTTGCAAGACGATCCTAGAACGCTACGGTGGTAGCATTCACGTGGCTTCCGATGGGAAAAACGGGAGTACTTTTTCTTTCTGGATCTAAATTCAAAACAACCTCACCAACTGATAAAGCCCCAACACCAAAAAGATCAAAGACAGAAACTTATTGGTATACTGCACCAGTTTTTCCATCCTATAGACGATGAGGTGCCCCAGCCTGGCGTATAAAAAGAACATCATTAGTGCCCCCAAAGCCGAAGCTAAAGCAAACGTTATCAGCTCGCTTTGCGTTTGAAATTCATAACCATAAGTATGCAAGAAAAGGGTTATAAATGCCCAAAAAGGCATCACCAGTAAATTGATGGACGCTGTAAAAAAACCGCGCCGAAAACTGATAAATTTATCTTTCTGTGAACTGACTGCATCCAATACAGGGTCCTCTGCTTTTTGAATAAAGTAATAAACCGAGAGACTAAAGAAAACAACAACACCTACCAGTTGAATATGATGCCCAATGGTTTCATCATTGGCAATAGCTAAATAGCCATACACCGCAATATAAGTGTATACAAACTCGGGGACAACGGTACCTAAAGCAGCAAAAAAACCAGCCTCCCGCCCCGCTGCAATAGCGCGCTTCATGACCATAAGGTTGATGAGCCCCGGAGGAGCACTACCAATGGCACTAATAATAAAAACAAGGACAAATAACAAGACGATACTCATGACTACTAATGGGCTTTCTTTGTGAAGTGACCGCGTGTATTTTTTGATACATCAAAAGCTAGTGACTTCGGCTGCAAATAAATAAGAAGTAGATCGGGAATCGCAATTTTTTCGACGAAAAAGCCAAATCACTTTATAGCGGCGATACAGAGCAACTGACCTACATTCCCATGCAATCTATTGACGAGTAATGACAAGACAGCGATGGCCCCTCTTGAAATTTGCCAATAAGCACCTATCTTTACTTTTGTAAATCCAAGTAGTTGATAACATGGCAGACATTCGCACCTCTTCCTTTTGGACCAACCTTTTACAGAAAATCATCAAGATTATTCTCAAAAACATGGGGGTACGCACAAGTAAACCTACCCACAACCAACATGTGGTGCCACACGAAGAAGGCTGGGCCGTCAAGGGGGCAGGCAATGAACGCTACACCGGCGTTTACAACTATCAACGCGATGCACTGGACCGCGCCAAGGAAATCGCTAAAAACTACGGCTCCACCGTCATCATCCACGGCGAAGATGGTAAAGTACGAGACAGCATCAGCTACCGGAAAGATTAAGCGCATGTCCCCATTTGAACAGTAGCGTTCTTTTTGACACCAGAAAATAGTTTATGCGAACTCATGGGAGTAATTTACTGTTTCGCCCGCATTAACTATCCTTATGAAAACTGCCTCCTCCTCTTTCCGTTTTTTATGTTTGGGTTACACACTGCTATTGGGCACGAGCCTCTTTTGGTCTCCAAATCTAATAGCCCAAGCCGACAGTTCCCAAATAGAGCGTTTTATCCTGCCACTGGTATACTACACCCCTGAAACAACCTGGTCGTTTGGAGCCGCCGGGGTGATAACTTTTCCGTTGGACAGTATTAGCCCACGATCGCAAGTGCAGCTGGGTGCCGCATACACGCTAAATAACCAATTGCTCCTCTACCTTCCATTTCAGCTATATACAAAGGGCGATCAACTACGTTTCATCGGCGAATTGGGCTATTATCGCTACAACTACTTCTTTTACGGTATTGGCAACGGCTTTGAGGATTACGAAGGGGAAACCTACGGTGTCAATTTCCCCAGAGTTCGGATCAACATCCTCCAACGAATTGGAAAACATCAACTAGCAGGTATCCGCTACGCCTGGGACCAGTGGGAGGTTTACGACCAGCAGGAAGGCGGCCTTTTATTGCAGGAGGGCGTCATCGGCAACGAAGCCTCCACTTATAGTGCTATTGGCCCCATCTGGCAATGGGACAGTCGCGACCACCTCTTCTTCCCGACTAAAGGCTGGTGGGCAGAAGCGGCACTACTCACGAATAACGAATTCCTTGGCGCAACCCAAAATTTCGTCAAATGGACGGTTGATGTTCGCAAATACTGGAGCCGTAAGGAAAATCATGTATGGGCGGGGCAGCTCTATCTTGAAGGAAATAGCAGCACACCTTCTTTCAACCAACTGGCACTACTAGGGGGAACGCGCCTCTTGCGCGGCTACTACGAAGGCCGCTATCGCGATCGCCAGCTAGCCGCTGCTCAATTGGAATACCGTTTTCCTATTAAGGGTCGCTTCGGAGCGGTAGCCTTTGGCGGTATCGGCTCCGTCGTCGATGAATGGCAAAACTGGGAGGCTGATTATTTACGCTATGCCGTAGGGGCGGGCATTCGCTTCACGCTACTGCCCAAGGATAAAATTCGCCTCCGGCTTGATTACGGTATCGGCCCCAATACCAGCGCTTTCTACCTCACGGTAGGGGAGGCTTTTTAGTTTTTTTTGAACCACATAAGACACAGAAGAAAGGGGTTTTGAACCACATAAGGCACACTAGGACACATGAGGATTTATTGGGGTAAGGTTTTGTAGAGGTCGGTAACAAAAGTTCTTTGTCCCTCCGAATAGATGTGACTTACATTAAAGTTAATTAGGAGTCCTTTGGGCTGCTTTAGTAACTTTAAGTAGGTGAGCAATTGAGCCTCGTGTACTGGAAGAATTTTTTCTACGGCCTTTAGCTCAACTACTAGGCAGTTCTCAACGAAAAAATCGCACCTAAATTCCAGGTCGACTTTTTCATTCTTATAATATATTGGTATTGGCATTTCAGATATAAAATTTATTTCTTGATATTTCATTTCAATGGCCATTAGTTTGTGGTAAGCACTCTCCAGTAAACCAGGGCCTAATGTTTTGTGTATCTGGATAGCTGCGCCATTTACCTTATAAATCAAATCACTCAAATAGGATTTAGTAATCATCGTTACTCATTTTTTGTAGCCTTAAATATTATCTAACTATATAAGCGCTGATTCTCTACTTCGTGACAAAAAAAACTTACTTTTTTCCTTTAAGTGCCCTTTTGTGCCTTATGTGGTTCAACTAAAATCTACCTTAAGTGCCCTTCGGTGGTTCAAAACCCGTCCCTTTGATGGTTTAAATAAAAAATTACATCAACACCCCATTCACCGGTGCAATGGCAGGAGGAAGGTCCGTCTCCCCGAGCATTTCGCGCATATCGATCTCGATGACGCGGCAAAGGGAGAGCATAGGAATATCGTTGCCCAAGCCTTCAAATGGGTTCTCTGAATAATCACCTACCAGTTCCATCATGATGAATACCCAGCCAACGATCACCGAAAAAGGAATCGACAACCACGCGCCAAAATCGCCCAACTTATGAAACTCCGCAACCATACCCAAAGGCAGCAAGAAGATAAAAATCCCTACAAAGATGAAGCTCATGTTAGCGTACTGCCGTGGCAATGGGAACTTCTTGATACGCTCGGCCTTGCCTTGGTGTTCATAAAAATCGGAGAGGATTTTCTGAAGCTCCATGTGCCGAAAATCATCTAATAGACCCTGCTCCCTGAGCGCCTTCAGTTCTTGTGATTGTTGATCGATGATTTGGGTAGCTGTATTCACATAATTCATGAGCCGCTCATGCTCCTCCTTGCCAAGAAAGCGGTCAAGTTCAGCCATTGTTACATCGTCTTTGAGTAGGCCTACGCCGTAGGTTTCCATCCGGCGTTCATTGAGTTTACCGATGTGATTATTCTGGCTTCTATGCTCCCAACTCGTGGGGATGAGCAATTGACTACGTAGCGCATATAACCAAGCGATGTGGCGGTAAAAAAGGTTTTTATGAAGTAAATGGAGCTCTTCCTTTCCCACCTCACGTTCTGCAAATTGGTCCGTCACAAAGCCCTTAACAGCACTGCCCCAGGAACGGCTACTATTAACGATAGCTCCCCAAATTTTGCGGGCCTCCCATAAGCGATCATAGGCCTGGTTGTTTTTAAAACCAATATAAAAGGCAACTGCTGTACCAATAACAGACAAAGGCAACCACGGAATGTGTAACCATTCCCAATGGGTGTATTCAAACAACACCGCTACCAAAGTTGACCAAGCCGTGATCCAAATGAGATGTATTCCCGAAAAATTCCAGACGTTACTAAACGCAAAATTCTTATTTACAAACATGGAAGCCTTTTTCTTTCAAAAGTATTGAATTATAGGCAGATGAAAGTTTTTTTCAAAAAAACGCCCTTACCACTTACCTCGACCTCGACCTAGGGCATACACGAGTAAATAAACCTCTATCACCATGTTCTACACCAGTTGTTTGTGCGTGCTCTTATTGTCACATGCCTTTATTCGCCAGATAATCATGGGTAGCCTGAAAAAAAATGAGGGGTAAAAACACCACAACCCGTATTCAGCTCGGAGGAAGCCGAAAATCCGTAAAAGAGTAGGCGTTTTTTATTTCAGGGAGGAGAAAACAAATAAGCTACGCCCTTTGTGTAGATTTTTTCTACAAGACTCCCTTGTACTCAATAAAATATGCATAACGCTTACAAACATTTCAGCTACAGTGCCTACTTAAAGGCCCTATTGTTCTTACTTACTGTTCCATTAACCGGAGCGCTAAACGCTCAGACGACCCTCGCTCCAGGGGATGCCGTCTTTACCTTAATAAACATGGAAGGAAACAATGACGATGCCTTCGGCTTTGTGCTCCTCAGTGCTGTAGAAGCCGGCACACAAATTTCTGTTACCGACAAAGAATACACTACGGGTACAGGCTTCGAAGCGGCCGAAGGTTACCTCACCATTACCTTTACCACTGCTTTCCCTTGTGGTACAGAGGTAATCATCACCGATATGGATCCTGATCCTCCTGTTTACGCCTTTGGGACGACCACCCCAGGCATTACGGTTAGTGATAACACAGACCAGGGCTTTCAACTTTCTAGTGCAGGGGAAACGCTGGTGATGTATCAAGGAGACAATCATGTCTCCCCTTGCAGCACCTGCTTCGTTACCGCCTTGGCCAATACTGGCGTAGGATTCGGTGTAGCTACTACTGGTAGCGGAGACCTCCCTCCCGGGCTGGTCGAGGGACAATCCTGATGGTGATGAATGGGACAATATTAAATACAACTGTAGCCTTACCCAGGAAGTCCCCAGCGCCTTACGCCCCGCACTGCTCACCCCAGCCAACTGGCTGGTGGATAATGATGCCCCACTACCTACAATTGCCTGTAGCCCGGCTTTTGCTTGTGAGGCTGTCTGCGCACCGGTAATCACCGGCGTAGAATTAGTCGATTGTTCAGAAGGGCCTTTGGGCCAGGTTACGCTTCTGGAAACAGTAGATGTAACGGATATCAATGCCACTGAATTCAAAATCTATCCAAATCCTACTACTGGCAACGTACAACTGCCCCAGCTTGATTTGGAGCGGCTGGAAATCTACGACCTTACCGGCCGCTTGGTACTCACACAGCAGCAGCCAGGCAATAATGTTGACTTGACTGACCACCCTGCTGGTTTATACCTGTTGAAGATGTATGCTGGAAACGAGGTTTACTCAGCTAAAATAGTAAAAGAATAGTGTAGTGAACTCACCTGGATCCATACAATCCCCCTACAAAAGAGGGCCGACGTGGGTCCAGGATTCACTTTCCTTTCAAAAAAAATCACTTTCTCCACTTACCTCTTGAGCTATTTTCGCCATACACCTATAATTACTCCTATTAACCTACTACCTGAATAGTTTAGGATTATTGAAATTCACTACACACTAAAAACTAACTAACCATGTTAAGATTAATTTTCAGCCTACTGATTACGAGTGTACTCTTCAGTA
>NZ_JBOEFX010000141.1:0-2762 GCF_050633125.1 Lewinella sp. | reverse complement strand
TGAAGTTTCCGCTAACTCAAGCTAGCGCGCCGTACGTAGCGAAGCGGAGTATGGACGTGCTAGTAAAGTTGTCGGAAGTATTTATTATAATTCAAATTTTTCTATCAATTTTTCATAAGACAATTTCCATAAACGGTATACTGAAGGCAAATGTTTCTCTTTTTCATTGTCAGTTCCGTGATCTTTGAAAGAAATAACTCTAGCCGAAATTGTACGATCACGACCATTCCGGCTTCCAAACATTTTATAATGAATATCCGTCTGCGTAGGTTTATCATGATAAACGAAATCTTGTTTATCTCGTGAATACATGTCTGCTAGACCATGATCCTCATATCCAAGTATTAAAAGTGAAATATTAATTGCACCAGAGTATTCTCTTCCAAAAGATGAGTCATAATTGGAGAGCGTGTCTAATTTTTTTATTAATTCCTCCGATTCACCAACGTATTTACTCAATAATTCTAATAACAATACTATGCTTAATTGCCAGTTGTAATAAACTTCGAAATGACCAAACTCCATTTTTTTAGTTTTTATATCGACTGATTCATTGTAGTATTTGAAAAGTGATCTTAAATTAATTAATCCATGATTGACAAGATCTGTGAAAAATATTTTCAGATATTCTTTTAAAAATTTGCACTTAGTGTTATAAAACTCGGTAAAATCATTTTTATCTCCTACAAAGGATATAGAACTGACAATATTATCTAATGCATTTATTAATCTAGCTTTATTATCAAACACAAATATCTCTTTATCATAAAACTTATCTATATATCCACTAAAATCAACGCCTTGCCCAAATCTATTATCAAAAATCTTTCTAATATTTTTTATATCGCAGACAACTATTACTTTATTAAATCCAAATTTATTTTTAGACCTATAATGTGTGGAAAGAACATTCAAAATTCTAAAAATATGATTAGGATCAATTCGGTCTAAATCATCAATAACTAAAACCTTTTTTTTATCAGACATTTTTTCTAAAAGAATACAAATTATCTCAGTAATTTCATTGTCCTCATACAATTCACCTTCATTTGAGTGAAATGCTTTGACAAATTCGTTCACTTTATCAATAGTTCCTTTTTCTGCCTGCCGCTTTATTTCTTTGAACTCTTCACTATGTTTGGAAAGCTCTTCAAATAACTTGAAATACTGTTTACCGAACTTTGGCACAAGTAGTAATAATGTACCTAACAAGCGAATAAAATTATATTGTAAGTAAACTGGTAGCGATTGAATTATAGGAATTAGTGCATTCTTTTCATCAATTTCTACTTTCTTAAAAATTTCAAATAGAATATCATATTTGATATATCTGAAAATATCTTGGTTCGATAAAACAGAATAATCTACTGGAGTAATATTCACCACATCGTATTTACTACCTTCTTCAATATTTTCTGACTCATTGCTTGCAAAATAATTATTTAAGAAAGTTGTTTTACCAATACCAAATCTTCCTGACAGTATAATATTAACTACTTCTTCGTCATTTAGATATCTATCCATTTTTTCTTTAGACAGTTCAAAAATTTCCAATATCATATTTCTCTGTTTTATTTTATTTCCGACAACTCCGGCTAGGGCGCAGTGCTGAGGAACGAAGCATTGTCGCACTAGCAAAGTTGTAGCCAGTCCTCTTTTTATTCTCTTGGTCAAGAGCAAAAGCACCTCAGAGGATTGTCTCCCAGACCTTATGCTCAAGTTCATCAATTGAAACTCCTGAGTAAATACTCTTCACCTTGGTAATTTTACTAAGTCCAGAAATCGTATTCAATCTCTCTTTTTCTCTCATCAGAACCTTATTGATAAATTCCTCTACTGGAATCGATTCTGTTGTTGTCTTCTGCTCAGAAAATTGCCTAGCTCTTCTTACAATATCTTCTTCATCTAAATACAAGTCAAGGATCTCCTCATATCTGAAGTGCATATCATTTAAAACATGAAATAGATTTTTATAGCTATCAACCTCTAAACACTGATTTACAAAGAGTATCTCCAGGTTTTCATCGACGTTCATGAAAAGTTGACGCCAAATACTTTTTTGAAGCTCGTCTGAAAGTCTTCTTTTGTTTGATAAATCTCTCTTCAATTCCATACCTAGCTCAGTCTTATTTCCTATCTCATATGGAATCCTATCGGAAAATCTTGCGACGCTGTATTTAACACTCGCCTCCTTTCTTTCATATAACATAGGAAGTCGAACAAACATCGATTTATTTAACAGCACTACCTTCATTTTACTTCTTTCCCGTTTTCATTATTTACAGCGAAGCGTCTAAGAGCTAATTCAATGTATTTTGGGTTTTCACCAATTGGATCGTTATCTCGTCTTGATTCAACGTGGTCTATAATTTCTCTCTTTTCTTCTTCCTCCAACTTTACCCTTCCACTTGCAATAATGGTATCGAAGCTCTGAGTCGCTCCTTTAAGATAATTCACCAGGTACTTAACTCTACCTCTATTTAGAACTTCCTGAGCAATCAAATGATAATTTCTATAAACACCCCAGGTTTCTTTTGAACTCTTTGACAATTCTTCATATAAATCCAGAATCAATTCATCTGGAGCAATGGAAAAATCCTTAATAACACATTCACATACGTTTATTCTAAAGTCCATATTTGGATCTTCTAAATCATCCCCGTGCTTTCCATTCCAGTCGAACTTTATTCGATCAAAATCTGAACTTGTATAGTTTATTATGAATTCTTTGATTTCCATTTTTTCTTAATTGGCTACAACTC
>NZ_JBOEFX010000140.1:53692-54432 GCF_050633125.1 Lewinella sp. | reverse complement strand
GAACCGTAGCCAACAATGGCTGTCCGACCTCACCAATGGTAATTACGGCCAAAGACAAGATCACAGACGAAGTATTGCCAGAGACGGAAGTCGCCCTCGTTGATGGTAGCGGACAGATTGTAAAAACAGGCACAACCAACAGTCTCGGTGTGGTAGAATTTGCCAACGTTGAGCCTGGCGACTACACCATCCAGTCTAAGCTTTACGATACAGCGCTGGAAGAAGGTAAGATTGCTGCCAGCGATTTCAACACTTCTACTTCTGTACAGAAGACAGTTTACTACGATGATCCCAACTTTATCATCAAGGGTAAGGTGTTCTACTGTAACAGCCCGAATCCACTACCAGGCGTAACCCTCAATTTGAGTAATAAAACAGCCAACTTCCTGAAGACTACCATCTCGAAGAGTACGGGCGAATTTGTTTTCTACCTGGATAGTCGTTCTACTTACGAGCTTTACGCCAAGAAAGAAAGCTTCCTTTCTCAGGTAGTAGATGTGGATGCCAACAACTACGATCGTGAAAAATCTGTATTCGTGCGCTTAGAGATTTGTGCCGATGAAGTGAAGTGTGGTGATGCCATTAACCTGGATAACATCCTTTATGATACCGGCAGTGCTGCCATTCGTCCAGATGCAGAGCCCGATTTAAACAAGGTGGTTCAGTTCATGAGAGACAATACGGATGCGAAAGTAGAGCTGTCTGCTCATACAGATAGTAAAGGCCGGGCGTCTTCCAAC
>NZ_JBOEFX010000140.1:0-53488 GCF_050633125.1 Lewinella sp. | reverse complement strand
ACAGAGTTTAAGGTGATTTGTCCTGAGTAGTTGTATGGTATAAAGTAGAAGGCAGAACGACTGAATTACCTTCTATTAGGTATATGGATCCCGAATCTTTGGTATAGGCCAAGGTTCGGGATTTTTTAATGGAGGAATCAAAAGCTATGATATATACTCCAACCAAATTATCAATACTCCAACCATTAAACTAATAAAGCCCACCATCCAACCTTTTTCCGTACCTTTGCCCGCTGTTTTGGGATTAGCTAAGAAGTCCTTATTTTCCCGAAGCATAGAATACAAGAAGAAATGGGAAATATAGTTGCAATTGTTGGTCGCCCTAACGTGGGTAAATCTACGCTCTACAATCGAATGGTAGGAGAGCGTCAGGCCATTATTAATGATGAGAGTGGTGTTACCCGCGACCGCCAGTACGGCACCAGTAATTGGAATGGGAAAAACTTTACCATCGTTGATACGGGTGGGTTCGTTCGCAATTCCGATGATGTTTTTGAGGCAGCTATCCGCTCGCAAGTTCAAATCGCGATTGAAGAAGCTGCTGTACTCATTTTTATGGTGGATGTAACCACTGGTCTTACTGACCTCGACGAGCAGATCGCCGCTATGATACGGCGCACCAAGCAGCCAGTTTTGCTGGCGGTTAATAAGGTAGATAACAGCCAACGGCAGCTCGATGCCAATGAATTTTGGAGTCTGGGCTTTGAGCACACTTATTTTTTATCTTCTGTCACAGGCAGCGGTACTGGTGAAATACTGGATGCCCTCGCCGAATTCATTGAAGAAGAGGAAGAAGAGGAGACCGACCTGCCACGTCTGGCAATCGTAGGGCAACCAAACGTAGGTAAATCCAGCCTTACTAATGCACTTTTGGGCGAAGATCGCAATATCGTTACCGATATTGCTGGTACTACGCGAGATTCGATCAATACCCATTACAATAAATTCGACAAAGAATTTCTACTTGTTGATACTGCCGGTATTCGCAAGAAGAGTAAAGTACATGAGGATTTAGAGTTCTATTCCGTCATGCGAGCTATTAAAGCCATTGACGAATCAGACGTTATTATCTTGATGATTGATGCCACTTTGGGCGTAGAATCTCAGGATATGTCGATCTTTAGCCTTATTCAGAAACGAAATAAAGGAGTCGTCATACTGATCAATAAGTGGGACCTCATGGAGAAGGAAACCAACACGGCCCGTGACTACGAAAAGGAAGTTCGCCGCCGTTTTGAGCCTTTTACCGATGTGCCTATTGTTTTCGTTTCTGCCCTCGAGAAGCAACGGATATTCAAAGCCGTTGAAGTTGCGCTGGAGGTCTATGAGAACCGCTCCCGCAGAATTTCTACTTCTGTCCTCAACGACAAGATGCTTACGGCTATCGAACGCCACGGCCCTCCTGTTCACCGCGGGCGTGTTGCTAAAATCAAGTACGTCACCCAATTGCCGATTGCCTACCCTGCATTCGCGTTTTTCTGTAACAATCCTAAACATATCAAGGACAGTTACAAGAATTACCTTGAAAACCAAATCCGGTTCCATTTCAATTTTACCGGGGTGCCAATTAGCGTATTTTTCAGAAAGAAGTAGCGGTTTACGGTAACTGTTCCCATTAATAGTAATAAAAGCATAACTTTTTTAATCACCTCTTTCTTTTACCATTCAGGTGGCCTGTTGTTATTTTTTGGTGTTTACGCTTTGATCATGCCTCCTTTCAGCGAATCACTTCCTATATTGCCAAAAATCTGGCCATGTGGAGTAATCATCGGTCGGGAAAATGAGCTCGCATGTTGCGTTTTTTACGTACTCAAAAGGAGGATACTTCGGATGCTGAATTGCTGACCCGTTTCCAGCAAAAGGAAGATCGTCAGGCCCTGGCCGTCCTTTTCGATCGCTATATCGAACTCATCTATGGCCTTAGTTTACAGTATCTAAAGACGCCCAGTCGTGCAGAAGATGCGACCCTGGCGATCTACGCCGAATTGCAGCAAAAGCTACCTCACCACGAGGTGAAAAATTTCAAAAATTGGCTCTATACCTTTATTCGTAACCATTGTTTGATGCAGTTGCGGAAGGAGAAAAAAATGATTACCGTAAATTATGATCCGGCTTTTATGCAATCCGATGCCAATTGGCATCTAAGCGACGGCCCGTCTGAAGAAGAGGAGCGAGAATCGGCCTTGGATTTCTGTTTGGAGCAGCTTAATGATCAGCAGAAAGCCTGCGTTCAGTTGTTTTATTATAAAGGCCACTCTTATAAAGAAATTGCGACCATGCGTAATGAAGATGTAGGTCGAATCAGGTCTAATATTCAAAATGGTCGACGTAATCTAAAAAATTGTATCGAAGGACAGGAACAGCGGAATGAATAAAAAGGAACAACATATCAGGGATTTACTCCAACGTTGGACCACGGGCGAAATTACCGCCCGGGAAGAAGCTGAGCTGCTTACTGCTGCTAAGCAAGACCCTTTTCTACAAGAAGCATTGGCCGCTTACCAAGGACAAGCTGACCATGATCATGCTGCCCGTTTAGATCGCATTCGAAGTAAAACGTCCCAACGTCAGCCGATTGTACGGATGATTGGCCGTTGGACAGCCATTGCAGCCAGTGTGTTACTACTCGTTACGGTAAGTTGGTGGACGTTGCGCCAACAAGCGTTTAGCGATATGTCCTCGCCTGTTGCGATGGAAAAATCAGCAACAGCTCCTTCTTCTCCTACAACCTCTGAAGACCAGACAGCCGAGTCTCCGGCTTTTGCCGAAGCAGAAGAATTAAGTACAACGGACCCCATCGCACAATCGTCTCCTTTAAAGGAAACGACTACTCTCAAGGATACTCAAGAAGACAAGCTGCTTTCTCGTAAAGATGAATTGCCACCAACAACGGATGCAATAAGGCCACCAGCGACTTATGATTCAGCGAGAGGTTTAGGTGCAGGAGCTGCTTCGGATGAGATACAGGCAGATAGGGAGGAAGAAAATGTTTTCAGTAGCCGTACGCTTTCCGTTGATTCCGAGGCAATTGTTTTGCAAACGAGAGATGCTGTTGAAGCCGATGAATTGTCGCCCCCTCCAGCACCGATGGCTGCTCCTGCTGCAAGTCCAACTTATCCTGCTCAAAACCAAGCTTACGCTCGTCAAGATGACCCTACCCGAATATCCAATAGCGGTATCCCTGTACCAGCTACCGGCTACCGGATCATCGAAGGATACGTGACAGATGCGGAAGGTTTTCCCTTGATTGGCGCTAGTATTGTGACGCCAGGGGCTGCCAATGGAACGGTGACTGACTTGGATGGTTTTTACCGGATTACGGTCGCTAATGAAATAAAGACATTATCTATCAGTTACACGGGTTTTGCATCCACACAGGTTAGTATTGAGGAGGAAAATCAATTAGATGTAGCACTGGCCGAAGCAGTAGCTTTAGACGAGGTTGTGGTAACAGGTTATGCCTCCAAAAAACGGGAACAAGCTCAAGCTAAACCCTCCACAGGTACGGCTCAACCCAGAGGAGGTGCAGGAGCATTGCGAGACTACATCGCTGCTAACACGCCCGATAATACGCCCAGAGCTAGAATTAAGCTCCGTTTTCTAGTACAAGCAGATGGCAGCCTAACAGATTTTGAGGTTCTTAAAAGTACCAATGTTGGGCAAAATAGCCTGGCCATCCAATTACTTGAGCAAGGCCCTAAGTGGGAGGTTACTGAAGGTAGCGCACCTGTAGAAACGGTTTATGTCGTCAGGTTCTAGGAGCATATGACGAATTTAAGAGGACCGTTTTTTTGAACCATATAAGGGGTTCTGAGGATATTTAAGGGCCAGCTTGCTACAGGCAATTCACGAATTTAGCAAATTGTAAGAGGCGTGTCGGTGAAGGTATAACCTATGCCGAACAGAGGCCAGCCTGCACAGGTTAAATTCACGAATTTAACTCGCGCCATTAACGAACCCTACCATCCGCCAATACAGCAATTGCCGCGCAGGCCATGAGGCCGGAGCTCGGCGGACGGAGGAGCAGGACAAGGGATGGGCAGGAGCGGTAGCGACAGACAGCCTGGTGCCGATCCCGTCCCGGCTAGAAAAGTCGGGACGGGAGATGGCATGGCCCCAAATAATAGGAAAAGGCTCAACTTATGCCAACCACTGATATACTGCAAAGCTCGCGAGGTAGGCAATTCCCGTCATTAAGAAAAACTGAAAAATGGGCCACTTCCAGCTTTTGGTTTCCCGCTTAACAACAGCTAACGTACTCATGCACATCATAGCAAAGACGTAAAAAATCAGCAGCGAGGCCGAGGTGGCTGTGGTGTAAACCTGTTCTCCGGTGACGGGATTTCGCTCGTTGGTCAAACGTTCGATAATGCCAGATTCATCATCGGCAGCACTACCTACGCTGTAGAGGGTGGCCATGGTTCCGACAAAAACTTCCCGCGCAGCAAAACTACAGATAATCGCTACGCCCATTTTCCAATCGAAACCCAAGGGTTTGATAACGGGTTCAATATATTTACCCATTTGGCCGGCGTAACTCGCCTCTAGTTTTAGAGATGCCTCCAAGTCTTCTTTGGCGGTAGCATCCAGGTTTTGTGCGGTAGCTATAGCGGTGGTTTGAGCTTCTACAGCGGCCATTTTATCAGCGGGCCCATAGCTGGCAAGTGCCCAGAGAACGATAGATATAATTAGAATAACCTTACCGGCTTCAATCACAAAACTGCGAACTTTATCCCATACATTTAATGTTACATTCCGGAAAAGTGGCCGCCGGTATTCAGGTAGTTCGAGCATGAGGGTACTCCGTTCTTCTGTTTTTAAAATGTATTTAAAGAAAAGCGCGGTGCCCAAGGCTGCTATGATCCCCAATAGGTAGAGTCCCATAAAGGCAAGGCCTTGTTGATTGAAAAAGCCATCGCCATCTCCGGCTGGAACGACAAAGCCGATAAGGACAACGTAGACGGGTAATCGCGCAGAGCACGAAATAAAGGGGGCTACGAGTATGGTGATGAGTCGTTCCTTCCAATTGGCGATTGTACGTGTACTCATGATGGCCGGAATAGCACACGCACCACTGGAAATGAGGGCTACCAAGCTACGGCCATTGAGCCCAAAGAAATGCATCAGAGAGTCGAACATGTAGGCAGCTCTGGCCATATATCCGACCTCTTCCAGAAGGTTGATCAAGAAAAACAGAATGGCAATTTGCGGTATGAAAATGACGACGCCACCTAAGCCTGCGAGTATACCGTCCGTCAATAAATCAGTCAACCAGCCGGCGGGTAACACAGCTTTTACAACATCGTTGAGTTGGCCAAAAATCCATTCGATACCATCCATCGGATAGCCTGCCCAAGCATAGATGGCCTGGAATACGAAAAGCATTAGTAGCAGGAAAATAAGGGGCCCGAAAACCTTATGTGTCAGAATACGGTCTACTCGTTCAGTGAATCCCGGGTTGTCGGTGGCCGTTTCCTTGATGGTTGCTTTTGCTACAGGCTCAAATTGATCAAAACGGGCCATCGTCTCCTGGACCTGGTGGCGTAGTGTTTTGAAATCATGTTCCTCGGTTACTCGTTCGATCAACTGTCGTTTGTCGTCGGAGAGAAAGGGAAGCCATTGATAATGATGGGCGAGCAAAATGTTTTGGTAAATAGTATTGGTAGGAAAAGCCTGTTCCAAATCTAGTGCCACCCGTTTTTCAATCGCATTTGGGCGATAAAAAGCAGTAGTTTTATTGGAGGTTTCTACTTGGGTGAGTTGGTCTATATATCCTTCAAGTTCTTGGAAACCTTCACCGCTGTGGCTACTAAGCACAACTACCGGAGCATCAATTTTTTTACTTAGCAGCGCGGTATCCACTTCTCGGCCACGCTCTTCAGCCATATCTGCCATATTTAGGCCCAAGATAGCCGGTAGGCCAAGATCTTTGATCTGGGTAAAGAGCAGTAAATGCTTCTCCAGGCGAGTGAAATCCGCTATGTAAAGAATAGCATCAGGATAGTTTTCATCTAATGGGTTGGCCAAGGTTTGAACGACAATCCTCTCATCTTGAGCAGAAGGGTAGAAACTATAAGCACCCGGAAAATCAATAAGGTTGATTTTCTCTCCATTGGAAAGCTCGTAACTGCCTAGTTTTTTATCAACGGTAACACCGGGAAAGTTGCCTACTTTTTGTTGTAGGCCGGTGAGTCGGTTGAAAACACTGGATTTACCACTATTGGGGTTTCCTATTAAAGCTAAACGAAACGGACGGGAATGTGTTTGGGAAGAGCTGTTGTTCATTTGCGGATTACTATCGCCTCAAATTCTGTTTGTCTTAAAGCCAGGAAATGATGATCAATGGCCAGGTAAAAAGCTCCTCCGAAGGGAGCACGACGTACATAACGTATTTTACTGCCGGGCAAGACGCCCATTGCCATTAAGCTAGCTGCCAACTCTTGGCGAGTAAAGCCAACGATAACACCTTCTTCGCCAGGCTGTAGCAAATAAGCGTTGGGCTCAACAATAGGGGAAGATAAGATCGCCGTCATGTTTTTTTTCGTTTTTACTTTCTTTACAAAAGTGGCACTATAGCTTGATTATCATCAGGAGTTATCCCGGAATTTCAGCAAAGGTACAGAAAGTTTCTTATTTAGATTAAGTCTAAGTAGGGTCTACAAATTTATTACTTTAGCTTGACTATCTTTGGTGACAAGAATCATCATAAAGAGGGAATAAAACAGCTTTCTTTTTTCTAAAAAAAATATATCATGGTTTCTTCTAGAATTAGCCTTATTGTTTTGTTGGCTGCCTTTGTGTCTACGACGTTGGTTGGCCAGACCTTAATAAGTATATCCTATAAAGGGCAACGTTCCCAAGAGGCGCTTGCCCAGGATTATGGCTTTTTGATCCAGAATGGGGTAGAGATGTGGAAGGTTACCTATACTACTCCAGATGTTTTTAACCAATTGGATACTGCTTCCGGTTTACTGATTTTGCCGGTCAGGGAAGAGACGACCATTTATCCGACGCTGATTTACCAGCATGGCACGGTGGATGGCCCGCAGGATGTGCCTTCCAATCTTCAGGGAGGGTATCAGTTGGCACTTGTTTTTGGAGGTTTAGGTTATGCTACTTTGGCCCCGGATTTTCTGGGAGCGGGCACGTCGAGGGGCTTTCACCCTTATGTACATGCTGACTCAGAGGCATCTGCTGCAATAGATATGCTGCGGGCAGTTCGTGGCTATGCCCCGCAGATTGATCTACTTCTTAGTGATCAATTGTTTGTAACGGGCTACTCACAGGGAGGACATGCCAGTATGGCGCTGCACCGTGCATTAGAACTGGATCTGACCAGTGAATTTAGTTTGACGGCTGCTAGTCATATGTCTGGGCCATACAGTATAAGCGGAGTAATGAGAGAGTTAATGGTGAGTGAAGAACCTTATAATTTTCTGGCTTATTTGCCAAACACTTACCTTTCTTACGATTACGTCTATGACTTTTATGATGATTTGGAGCAGTTCTTTAAACCGACCTACACCAATGCGATTCGGAATTTTTACGAAGGGAATATTGGTTTATCCAATTTGAATAATTTCCTAATCTCTAATCTGACTAATGAGTATGGTGCTCCTATTGCGCGCTATATGTTGCAGGATAGTATTGTGACTATTTTAGAAGACGCTGATCCTAACCATCCTGTGATAGCAGCTTTGGCTGCAAATGACACCTACGAATGGGCACCCCAGCAGCCCACGCGTATTTTCTATTGCACAGCTGATGATCAGGTAAAGTATCGTAATAGTATTGTTGCAGATTCTGTTATGCAGGCTTTGGGGGCTGTAGATTTAATCACTTTCGATGTCAACCCGGATGCCGATCACGGAGGTTGTGTGGAACCAGCCGTTATCCAAACAGCCTTGTTCTTCAATAGTTTTGCCGATTGGACAGTCGGGACGAGAGATCAGTGGGACGATCTGGAGGTGAAGGTATTCCCGAATCCTACGAGCCAGAAGCTACAAATTCATAAATTGTTGGAGGTTGCAGCAGTGAGGGTTCTCAATCAGCAAGGCCAACTCATGCTTACAAAAGAATTGCAAATGGGCAATAATGAACTTATCATCAACAGCCTTTCTCCGGGGATTTACTGGGTTCATATTCAAACTGAAACGGGGCAAGCAATCAGGAAAGTGGTGGTGGAGTAGAAGAAAGAGAGACAAAAAAATGGCCGTTGGCTACTGATCCAAAACAGTAGCCAACGGCCAGAATGGGTATCAAAAAGGATATTGAATCCTAACTCAAATATATCAGTTCTGCATTAGGCAGCTGGTAACGATCCAGTAGGCTCTGTACGAAGGCTTTGTGGCCACGGGGAGCTAGTAGATACAACTTTCCACCTTTCATCGAAGCCATGGTACTTAGTAGTTTCCATTTAGAGACCATAGAGGTCGTGTCTTCATCCTTCATGGCTATTTCGACATAGAATTTCTTAGTTAACCTTCGCCCTGTGATATCAGGCGTATAGGAGATGTCTTCGTCGGCGCGCTGAAAGGTTCTCGGCGCTTCATAACCTTCAAAATTGGCTTTGAGGTCAGAAAGACGGAGTGTTTTTGCCCAATCAATAGCATCGGGGAAGTAATCTATCTTTTCCATTTGGATATATTTATAATGATGAAATAATTGAAGACCAGGAGCTTACTACTTTCGGTTTTGAATGATTCGCAGATGATTTGTATCTGTCAAAACGCTATGAGGAGTTCTCGTGAGCAAAGTAAACAAGAAAAAAGGTAGCGGTTTTTAACCCTTTTTAGTGCTTGAGCAAACTTAAAGCGGAATAAAAATAGGAGACTGTTTAAGCAGGGAAGATAGAACAAAAACCGAAAGATGTTTATTAGCTAGCATACACTTTTAAACAAACTTAGGGCTTAAAATGTTTATTTCCAATGATTTAAATTGAGTTTTTGAACAGTAGAGCTTGGGTTGGTTCCTAATACCCAACCATTTAGCGATAGAGGAGGGTCTTGCCTAAAGCAGTTACTTGATAATCTTCCAGAGACCTATTTCCTATGCCAAAGTCCTTGCCCGCGTTATTGTTGTTATTTTCTTTGCCGCTTCTTTTAAGTGCTCAAGCGATCTACAGTGGACGTATACAGGATGTTGCTAATGGTCATCCAGTCGCTGGTGTAAACATAGCCTTACTTAATAGTTCAGTAGAGCAAACCTCGAACCTCTTTGGCGATTTTGTGCTTAAAAATACTGCACACGACAGCTTGATTCACCCACGGAACAGCTACCGTTTTTATAACAATACGATGCTTTGGGAGGGCGAATTCCCGATAGAGCTGGAAATTTATGCCATTGACGGCCGCTTGGTTCGTCATGAATCCAATTTAGGGAATGCTGGGAGTTATTTATTCCCCAAGTTGCCTTTTGGTATCTACTTGCTCAGGGTAAGTACAGAAGAGGACATTCAAACGTTTAAGGCGTTTTCCAATGGTGATCGTACATCTATTGCAGATAGGGGGGCTACTTGGCATCGCTCTTCGGTGGTTCCTCAACCTGACACACTTTTGCTGAGTAAAGAAGGATACTATTCACGGCTAATTCCATTGGCAGGAAAGGATACTTTGTTGAGGATAAATCTATTGAAAAAGGAAAACGATGATCTTCATTATTTCAATGAACTCATTGATCCTATCGCTTTTGATTTAATCAGTAATCGTCCTTCTCGGACCAATGATGGTGAAGTATCCTCGGTGAAAATTATATATAATCAGGAGGATGGGCTGATGTATTATATGAATACCAAGCGGTATACCTTACATTACCTCTTTGCGAAAGCACAGCTTGGGTTTGATCAAGGGAATAGTGTGTTTAACCAAACCCAGTATCGTCGAAATGATGATCGCTATCTGTTTCCTGCTAACCTCAATTACTATAAAGATCAAGACAAATACGTCCTGTATTTTGTAGCGGCTAATGAAATTAGTTGTGAAGAAATTCAACTGCTTTTTGATAAAATTCTGTCGACTTCTTACCTCGAAGGGAGGCTGTTTTTATTTGCTAATCGTCCGGAATTCAACACCTGTGATGTTCCCCAGATTACACCGGAAGAACTCTATGAAGGCCAGAATTATCAAGCGCTGAACCTGGCAGAAAACTATGGTTATCTGAACAAAGTACCGCTGGAAGATTTGGAAGACACCTACCTTGGGCGCCACGACATTATCTTACTCAACGGTATTCCCAATGACGTATCTGTCGTGGCAGGCATCATTACTACCGAATTTCAGACGCCACTTAGCCACATCAATGTGCTTAGCCACAACCGAAACACCCCCAATATGGCCTTGCGTGATGGCTGGGGAAATCAACAGTTGGATGCATTACTCGGGCGATTGGTATACCTGAAAGTATCCGCTGATTCTTTTGAAATACGCCCCGCTACACTCCCGGAAGCCACTGCATTCTGGGCGCAGAATGAACCGCAGGATAGTATCATTCTGGATAAGAATACGACTTTGCAAGGCCTGGTAGATTTGCAAACCGCCGATTATTCCTTTGTAGATGTGGTTGGTGGTAAAGCAAGCAATTTCGCTGAAATACTCAACACCACGGTCAGTGGCGTGCCCATTCCTACGCCCGAGTCTTCTTTTGCAATTCCTTTTTATTATTATGATAAACATCTCAAAGATGCAGGCTTGGATGTCTTCCTGGAAGAGATGTTGGTGAATGAGCAATTTATCAATAACCCAGCCTACCGCCGTGCCCGCCTCAAAGATTTCCAGGAAAGAATCAAAGATGAACCCCTGGATGCGGAGTTGATAGGCTTGGTAGAGGATCGTATCCACAATTTTGCAGATTTTCCTTCTTTTCGTTTTCGTTCTTCTACAAACGCAGAGGATTTAGAGAATTTCTCAGGAGCAGGCTTGTACAGTTCTTATTCCGCAAAGGCAAATGATCCGGATAAAACCATTGAAAAAGCCATTAAAAAAGTTTGGGCCAGCCTTTGGAATTGGCGCGCTTTCGAAGAACGGAGTTACTACAAAATCTCCCACACCTCCTGTGCAATGGGCATTCTGGTGCATCGCTCCTTTCCAGATGAAGATGCCAATGGAGTAGTGATTACCAAAAATCTGTACAATACCAATCCTGGTTTTATCATCAATGTGCAATACAAGGAATACAGTATTGTGTTTCCGGAACCAGGCATCCTAAATGATCAAATTATGCTGTTTACTTGGTCCATCGTTCCAGGGCAGCAGTTTACTCCGGAATACCTGACATTTTCTAATATTCCCGAATTGAATGGACAAACGGTGCTGACGGATGACGAGTTGATGGAGCTAGGAGCCTATTGCTTGGCCCTCAAAAAACATTTTTACCAAAATGTACCTCATGATTGCAACTGCACCGAGCAAGATTTTGGCCTTGATATTGAATTCAAGGTAGATTCTCAGGTGAGCCAACGGAAGATTTATATCAAGCAGGCCCGGCTGTACAATTAGAAAGAGAAATTTGTGTGCGGGCGCTTTGTGGGTTCTCCTGAGGTCAGGGGGTAATCGTACCAGTGCGATCATACAATCAAAAGGGAATTATCACGCAATGATGGAAGTAGGCTATTTCACACCTGTTTTCTGTGATGTAAAATAGCTGCAACTCATAATCCTGCACTCTCTGGTACTCTTTCGTAACTTAGCAGAAATAAGTCTACTAATGAGCTACGCTACGACCTCCTGCCCATCCCTTTGGCTAATGTTAATCTTCCTGACCTTGGCCACTCCGCTTGTTTCCCAAGACATTGGGGCCATTCTCGCCGTTCAGGAAATAGATACGATGCTTTATTCAGGTGATAAAGACAACCGGATCAACTGGGTGATTCAGAACCGTGGCGATTCTTTCATCGACAAGGATGATTTTACTACACTTTTTGAAAACGACCTACTAAAGGCTTTTGAGCAGGGACATGAATTAGCACAAGTACCTTATGCACAATACCGTGACTTTTTCAATCTCTATTCCTTCTGGTGGCCAGATGCTCCGGATGATAATAACGGCTGGACCTTTGGTACTATCCAGGGATTGCGCGATGCGGTATTTCTGCCTTGGGCAAATGACCGTACCGGTTGGGCAACTTTCTTCTCCTCAACGAAGTACGGTGGCGGCGGCGGTGCGGGCCTTAACAGAGAAGCGAGAGTAGGTGACGGAAAAATGTACGGTATGGGTTGGGAGACCTTCCTGCACGAATTTGGCCATACCATGCCTGGCCTTTTGGATGAATACTCGGCTAGCGGCGAATGGTCGAATAGCCAATGCTGGGAAACGCCCAATACCACCGGACAACTCAATATAGAAGACATTCCCTGGCGTTTATGGATTGAGCCTGGAACGCCGATTCCTACGCCCTACACTGCAGAATACCTGGATAAGTTTGGTGCTTTTGAAGGCGCAATGACCAACTACTTTGGTTGCCATCGCCCTACTGCTCGCGGCTGCTTTATGGGGGCCGGAGGCTTTGGAGAAGATTATGGATTAGAATTGTGCTCACCTTGCATTCAACGGGTGATTTGCTTTTTGTATAAATACGTTGATGTAATTGAAAACCCACAACCAGCAGCTGGTGATCTTACCGTAAATGGTATGGAAACCCTCTCCTTCTCCGTCGATGTGGTGAAGCCAGCGCCCAATACCCAAGCATACGAATGGCGATTAAACGGAAAAGTAATCGCAACAAATACAGAAACTATCGACGTTACTTTTGATGCTTGCGATAGTTACGAGTTGGTTTTCGTGGTAAGGGATAACAACCCACTGGTGCGTTTCGACCCCAAATTTGCGGATACCTACCCCGAGCCCTACCAAGAACTCAAATGGACAATCAATCAGGCAGCCGTGAGTAGCTACACTTTGGCCAGTAACGAAATGATACAAGACGCAGATTGTTCTGGAACGGCCAATGGAAGCGTCGACTTTTCAATCACAGGAGGACAGGCTCCTTATCAGGTTTTCTTGAAAGGAGAATTGCAAAGCAATCCAGTAACAAACCTTACGGCCGGAGATTATAACTTCTTTATTGTTGATGCCAATGGCTGTGGAATTGAGAAGCAAATAAGTATTGCAAGCGAGCTTCTATTTAAACCCGAGATTTGTTCTGCTTACGCCAATAACACTTGGTCTTTAGCCTTGGAAGACGAGAACTATGCTGTTGAGAATCTAAACTATTTATGGTCGACTGGCGTGACGACAGCAACGGTGACCGATTTGCCGGATGGCGATTATTCCGTTACGGTCTCCACCGCTTCGGGGTGTGTGAAAGAACAAGCCATCAGTCTATCGCCAACGGCTGATCCAATAGCTGTTACCGAAACCGTTTTTCCTTCCGGCTTAGAAGAGGCGTCGGGAAGCATTTACCTGGAAATCAGGGGTGGCCAGTCACCTTATACTATTGATTGGTATGACCAACCTAATCGTGATCTTACCAGCCCAACGCCAGCCAGTATCCTTTCTAGCGGCACCACTTGGGGGCACGAGCCCGAATTCGCTTTTGATGATGATCTGAATACCAAATGGTTGCACGCAATGGCGACCAATACCTTTATCGGCTATCGTTTGGAGGAAGCATCTCCGGTGACCTACTACGTCGTTACTTCTGCTGATGATGTGCCGGAGCGTGATCCAAAAAACTGGCAATTTCAAGGCTCTAATGACGGAGAAAACTGGACTGTCCTCGATCAACAGACCAACCAGGATTTCACGAGTCGTTTTCAACGCCGGGGTTTCTTGTTTAGCAATACCACTCCTTTTCTCTATTATCGCTTGTTTGTTCAGGAGAATCACGGAGACATTGCTACGCAATTGCAAGAATTAGAAATTATTGGGGCTGATGCCTCTGCTGATTTCATACGCAATCACCGGGTGCAAGATCAAGCTACTCGCAAGGATCTGACGGCGGGAGCTTATCGTTATGTCGTTAAAGACGGGAATCAGACAGCCTATACCAGTACCCTTTTTGTGGGGTATGCTGCCCCATTTACCGCGTTAGACTTGGTGGTGGTGCAAGATGGGGATTGTCAAGTTAGGATTGAAACGCCATCACCCGATCATACTTATTATTGGTTTGGCGATGCCGAAGCCACGCAGTTTTTGAGTATTGGCACTACTTTTCAAGCTCCCTCTTCAGGGAACTATTACGTTGCTGCTGTCGATAACAATGCCGGTGCGCTCAGTGGAAATATCCAGGGCTTTGCGGTCATTGTACAAACAACGCCCGACGTAGTCGCTTTAAGCGATACGGAACTAGGAATCGTTGACCCTAATCCAGAGCTGGTTTACCATTGGTACGACCAAGAAAGTTGTGGTGTTCCCTTACATACTGGCACGGTCTTCTCCCCTCAGGTAGCAGGCTTCTATTATGTTGCTGCGCAACGGCCAATGAATGCCGTTGTACCTCAAGATCCAGGAACAATTCCCGGCCTGATCATTCGCATGGATGCTGCTGACCTAAACGGTGACGAGGTCGTTGATAATCCCCAATTACCAACGAGTTCGCTATATGGTTGGTCGTTTAGTAATGGTAATAGTTGGGGCAATGGCGCTTGGTATGCTTATCGCTCTAATTATCAAAATGGCCTAGGTGTGGCCGATTTTGCGACCATCTGGTTGCAGGCGCTTTCCGAGGGAGAAACGGGCTATCAAACCATCCTGATGGCTTACGAAGAAAATGCGATAACCTTCCCGAATAGGGCTCCTTTTGAGGGCCTTTCTACTAATATACCGCGCCATTTCGATGCTACTCAGCTCTACAGTGATAGCGCCCCCGTGCGTACCCTCAACGGGATCACTTTCCTTAACGGAGTGCCTGTAGATCCACTAACTACTGCCAACCCGTTGGAGTTTTGTATTCTGGGGACAGTAATGACGGAAAGGTCTTTTGATGAAATTTACTACACGGACACCCACTGGGAAGGGAAAATTGGAGAATTACTCCTCTATGATCGGGCGCTCACCGAGACGGAGATGCTCGCAGCTTCGGCCTACTTGCGCACCAAATGGATCAGTACCGCCGATCTGGAAAGCCCCCGGAAAACTCTCAATTGGGATGGCATGGCTCTGGATAATGAAACCTTGACTGCTGCATATCCCCTGGTCATTCACCCCAATCCTACCTCTGGTAGATTCACCATTGCTGGTTTGCAAGCCCAAGCGGATATCCAAATCATATCCCAAGCTGGTAACATCGTCCAAAATATTCAGTGTTTACCTGGACAAGCAAACCTGGATATTCAACATTTGCCAGCCGGCCTTTACTTCGTCAAAATAAAAGAAGAAGGAGCGAGCAGGCTTACTGTTGTGAGAATGGTGAAGTTGTAAACCTCTTATATTTCCTTATAATCCCTCATATGGTTCAATAAAAACCTCTTAAGTGCCTTTGGTGGTTCAAAAGTAATGGCTTAAACCAACCGCGTCACCCCTGTCTGCGCCACAAAACGAAAATCTTCCGGGCCACTTCCTGCCAATCCTGTCAATAGATTGATTCCAGGTGTTTTACCGACTTCAATACTGCCTAAATCTTCTTCGAATTGTAGCGCTTCTGCGCCGTTGAGGGTCGCCCACTGGATCAGCGTAGAGAAGGGTACATAACTCTGAAAGCGGTGGATCGTTTTGAGTTCTTCCAATACGGACAATTGCCAATTAGAAGTCAGGCTGTCTGTGCCGATAGTCATTTTTGCGTTGGCATCCAGGAAATGCTGGTAGTTGGGTAAGCGGTTTTCAATGTAGAGGTTGGCATTGGCGCAAGTGGCCCAGTAGGCACCATTTTGGGCCCAAGCCTGTGCCGCTGCAATATCTTCAGGAGTTGAGAGGGTATTGTGTACAAATAGTGCTCGGCAGCGCGGATCCATCTGGTCCATCGCATAGTGGATCGCCGTTTTTCCTGTAGCAGAAAATTGTTCCAGCGAGATGTTGAAACCCTCATAAAACTGCAAAAAATCTCCTGTTTTATGTTCAAAAAGCTCGTTCTCCGGCGGGGTCTCCTGGTTATGAATGCTGACGGTGCCTTGTCCCTGGTTCAGCTCGTTCAAGCGACGAAATAATTCTTTAGAAACAGAATAGGGTGCATGGGGTACTGCCGAACGCCGGTTGCCACCACCTTGTGCTTGCCCTTCATAAACAGGAAGATTGTTGGCCACGCATTGTTCTGCCGCCGCATCTTGCAGAAAGTCGAACATTTCCACGAAAGTGTAATACCGAATGGCACTGGCCTCCTTACGAGCAGCGGTGTCCAACTTGTTCGAAATATCACCTACGGCAACAATCCCACCTTCATACATCTCTTGATCCGCCTTGTCAATGGCCGTTGAGATCTCTTCTTCGTCCATATCCCGGAACTGTACCACGTTGGTAATAAAAGGAATCAACTTCGTCCCGGTAGCGACTTTTCCCTTCATGTGCGACAACTCCAGGTGGCAGTGGGTGTTGATAAAACCAGGGATCAGTACCCCCCGGTGGGATTCAACACTCGCTGGATCATGTTGGTCTAGAGGATCTATACTAACGATTTTTCCTGCTTGGTCTACAACAATCACTTGTTGCTGCATCGGGGCACCAGCAGCGGTAAAAATATAGTCGGCGGTAAGTTTACGCATGTTTGTTTGCATTGGATGGCGTTTGAATAATCATCTATTCAAAGCGCCGAAGATACATAACCGCCGTTTTCTAACAAAAGATAACGCAAAGGGGACAGAATTTAACATCCTTTTAAGTGGCTTTATGGCCATTCGTGCGTTCTTTAGTATATTGCTGCACCAGCATCATGATGCAGCGATCCGATTTCGCGAATTTTGACAACTGAACCCCTAAAACTAAAGTCTACTTAATCCAACGTATCATGGACCCTAATGCCACCTTGGTCGCCATCCGGCAGCTAATAGCTGAAGCAAAGAACGAAGCGGCTGCCGAGCGTTTACTCGATTACCTGAATCAAGCTCCCGAACCTGCAAATAGCTGGCGAGACACCGTCAGCAATCTATTGGCGCAGTACAAGCGTATAAAGCTACAGCAACAACGCAATACGATCAGCTTTGACGAAGCTCGCCGCGCGATTAATCAAATCACGGATGGGTTACTCGCTAGCCTCGCGGGTATCGAGCAAGGTCTCCCTGCACCTAGCGTCAAAACGGACGGAGCTGGTAACAATAACAGCAGCCCGCCTTGGCTGGTAATAGGCGTTGTAGTGGCGCTGGTGTTAGCTACTGCTTCCTTCTTTATGTTACGTGGGATTTTCCAAAACAATACGCCTGCTGATCCTCCTTCTACTCTGGTAGATCAAGGTGAATCAGAGGAAGGTAAATGTCCTCCTTATAAGCCCGACTCTGAGTTCAATATAATGGTGTTGCCCTTTCAACCCCTTGATGGAAAGTCGGCCAATATTGATCTCCCTCTCAAAAGTCGTTTGGCAATCGAGATGGACAAATATGGCCTTAAAGGCTCTGTATTTACGAAAAAGATTGATGTCTTTTCCAACGAGTATCCTCTTACCAGTAACCAGGCTTCCAAAATTGGTCTTCCCTGTAAAGCACAACTGATCATCTGGGGTACCACTGAAGAGGATAGAAACGGAAATGATATCGTGACCACCAAGTTTCGCTTTATCGAAAGCAGTCATTTTTCCCTCACCGATTTGGAGATTAATAATGAAGCTACCGTTGATACCGTAAGTAGCTTGTCAAGCATTGCCTCTAGTGCAGTACTGACGGAAGAAATTGAAATGACCATCCAGTTGATTCTCGGTCTGGTTGCCCATGAAACGGATAACCATGCAGTAGCAGCTGCTACGCTTGGTAAAGTGATCGAAGATCGGGGTGGGGTAGCGGCCAATCCTAAATGGGGACTTATTCAGGCTGATAGTTATATCAAAACGGGGCAGGATGAACGCGCCATTGAAGTGTACCGCGAAATGCTGAAAACCGATAGCACCAATGTCCAGGCTCGCCTCCAGAAAGGACTGCTTGAATACCGTGGTGGAAAAACAGAAGTCGCAAGTCAGGACCTGACCAAGGTATTGGAACAAGAGCCTGAAAACACCAAGGCACTCACGGCTCGTGCAGCGGTAAGCGTGAAGCGCAACGACCTGAACCTTGCTCGCCAGGACCTGGATCAATTAGAAAAGTCAACGGACAGAAGCGTAGCTGCTCAGGAAATTAGAAAGAACTATAATGACCGCCACTTGGCAGAACAACAAAAAGTAGAGGCTGCCGACCAGCAAATTCAAGTAAACCCTAACGATACCTCCGCTTGGCGTGTCAAGGCGGAAGCTTCTCAAAATATTGGCGACTTTTCTACGGCCAAAAAGGCTGCGTCGAACCTTTTGCAGATCGACCCCAATAACCTTGCAGCGATCAAAACCCTCCAGTCTGTGATGGCCAAAGTTCCCGATAGTATCGACGTTCGTCGCCAACTGGAAATCGCTATTCCCAAACTTAGCCCAGACCAACTGAAGCGGGTGCGTCCACTTATTCCTCCGCGTAATTAGATTTGTTTTCATGAATCAGCAAAGGCACCCAAGGTTTTTTCTTTAGGTGCCTTTGGTGATTTAGGTATCTTCGTCGGGTAAATTCGTGAATTTGCCATGTTAGGTCTACCTCTTATAACCCCTTATGTTTTCTTATATGGTTCAACATAATCTTGGTGCTTTTGGTGGTTCAATAACCTGGGCCATCTGGCAGGATGTGCATTGTCTGGTTAGGAAAAGTTTAAATATCGATTTATTTAAAACATTTTGTAAATTGCCGTGCGGTTAAATCTGAATAATTAACGATATGGCGGATCCTCTATTACTGGCTTTTTTGTTTTTGGTCATCGGGTTATTGCTGGGCTTCGTGCTTGGTTACTGGTGGCAACGCTTGAAAGTCAGCAACGATTTTGTTTCGAGCGAGCAAATTGCGGTTACTTACGTCTCCAAAGCTGTCCATGAAGCGCTGCTGGAACATACCGATGTTTTACAGGCCAACCTCCACGAAAAAACAGAAACGGAACGCGACCTTTCTTCGGCGCTGGCAACGGAAAAGGCGCGCCTTGAATACCTTCAGGAAAAGCTGGATGTACAGATGAAGGAGATGCAGGAATTGCAGCAGACCAACCGTCTTACCTTCGAATCGCTGGCAAACCGCCTCCTTGAAGAGAAAAGTAAGAAGTTTACGGAGCAAAATCATAGTCAACTCCAACATCTACTGGGTCCTCTGAAGGAAAAAATCAAAACCTTCGAGGACAATATAGAACGTCGCTACCTAGAGGAAACCCGGGATCGCGTAAGTCTCAAAAAAGAAATTGAACAACTCCGCGACCTCAACCAACAACTGAGCCAGGATGCAGGCAACCTTACCGCTGCCCTCAAAGGAGATAACAAAACCCAGGGGGATTGGGGCGAAGTACAGTTGGAACTCCTCCTGGAGAAGGCGGGCTTGCAAAAAGAGGTCCACTATCGCACGCAGTCTTCCTTCCGCGATCAGGAAGGTAAGCTCAAGCGACCCGATTTTATCATCAATTTACCGGAAAACAAGCACCTGGTGATTGATTGCAAAGTATCGCTCACGGCCTACGACCGTTATTGTAGCGCTGAGGATGATCCCCAAAGGGCCAAAGCACTCAAACAGCACCTGGAAAGTGTTCGCGCCCATATCAAAGGTTTGAGCAAGAAAAAATACCAGGATTTGTACCAGATCAATTCGCCAGATTACCTGCTCTTATTCATTCCCATCGAACCTGCCTTTGCTTTGGCGGTCCAACAAGATCAGCGATTGTTTCTAGATGCCTTGGACGACAATATTGTTATCGTTACTAATTCCACCATGTTGGCTACGATGCGGACGGTCTCCTACATCTGGAAACAAGAGAAACAGCAACGCAGTGTACAGGAAATTGCGCGCCAAAGCGGCCAATTGTACGACAAGTTCGTTAACTTCGTAGAAGACCTCCAACTGGTGGGGCAACGCCTCGATAGTACACACAATGCCTATTCGGCAGCCATGTACAAGCTCTCTGAAGGTAAACGTTATAACCAAACCCTGGTTGGGCGTGCCGAAAAACTGCGAAAGTTGGGGGCTCGCACCTCCAAACAGTTGCCCGAGGCCATGCGTCAGGAGGAGGAGTAAAACCTACAATTATGATATACGCGCCATCCACAATAAAGCTTTCTGTCCTTTTTTTCTTGTTGTCTTTTACGATAAATGCCCAGGATTGGTGTGCCAGCCGTACAACGAACCCTTCTCCATGGGTAGAGCTAACTGCTACTCCAGTGACGGCCATTACTATCCCTGTAGTCGTGCATAATGTCTATTATGATGACGCTCAGCGGCTGACCGAAACCCAGATTCAATCCCAGATAGCGGTGCTCAACGAAGATTTTCGGTCAGCGAATGCTGATTTGGATCAAGTTATCAATTGGTACCAGAACAAGATAGCGGATATGGAAATCAATTTTGTTCTCGCAGACCAAGACCCTTTGGGGAACCCTCATTCTGGCATAATTTTCTCGCCCACGTCGATTGATGGGATTGGCAATGATTTTACGAATGGTCGCCGTAACCTTTGTTATGACGACCTGGGAGGAAGCTCTGCGTGGTGTACCGATTGCTACCTAAACATTTGGGTAGCCGATCTTGATTTCAGTGGTGTGGCCGGCATAGGTATCTTCCCTACAGAGATTGCCAGCGGCGAAGTACCCCGTGCTGAAGACGGTGTATACATCCAGTATGATCGTTTTGGTAGGGGAGGGACTGCTACTGCGCCTTACGATTTGGGGCGTACCTGTACTCACGAGATTGGCCATTATCTTAACTTGTTACACTTGTGGGGTAACGTGACCCCACCATCGAATTGTAACCCTGGGACCTGCTGCCCCGACCCCGTTTACGACGATCTGGTAGCTGATACCGAAAAGCAGGTTTGGACCTATGCGGGTCTATGCCCCAGTGGATTTCAAGATAGCTGCCCAGGTAATGGTGGGCCAGATAACTACCAGAACTTCATGGGGTTTGTAGAAGATGCCTGTGCTGTGATGTTTACCCAAGGGCAAAAAGACCGCGTCTGGAATGCCCTGCAAACCTACCGTCCCGGATTATTGAACCCCGATTGTATTGAACAGTGTGTCGTAGGAACGAAGACTCCGCAGCAGGTAAATAACCTGTTTAAGCTAATATATTCCCTCCACGGCGAACTAATGCTGGAAGCTTTAACCCCAGATCTGGATTGGGGACTTTATAATGTGCTGGGGCAGGAAGTTGCTTCTTGGAGGTCTGAGCTTGCGGGTGGCTTTACCCAGTGGGTGCCTATTGCCGTTGAGGGGATGCATTTTTTAGTCGCGCAGAAGGATGGGGCGAGGCAGGTTAGGAAGGTGTTATTGTAACGAAGTAATAAAAGATGATGAAATTAGGCTTCATTGAAAAACCTACTATCAAGACTGCCAGCTAGAGACTCATATTACCCCGCAGAGATTCATTAAATCTCTAAAAATGTTTATCATTGTGCACAAACAAAAGTTTCCCTGATTATGCCTAAGCTACACTTCCTTATCCTGGCCGCCAGTGCTTTTATTTTTCTTGCGGCTACTTGCCGGCCTTTGACGACTCAAGACCTGGATAAGCTTGACCCACGGATAGAAATGTTTAAAGGGCCTTGTTTTGGTAGTTGTCCGGTGTATAAGCTCACTATTTATGAAGGTGGCGTGGTATCTTACGAAGGCCAGCAGTTTACTAACCGTATTGGTTTACACACGAAACTATTGGATCAGGCGACTTACCGCAGCTTAATCAAAGATTTTGAGGAATCCAATTTTTGGAATTTTCAGAATGCCTATAAAGCACAGATTCCGGATTTGGCTACCGTTACCATTAGTTATCACGATGGGGAACAATCAAAATCAGTGAAAGGTAAGGATGGGCGTCCTACAAAAATTATGGAGTTGGAAGAAAAGCTTACCGCTATTGCTGAAAGCGGAGGCTGGGAACAGCAGGCTGCGGGTAGTAACTATGGTATGCCCGATAATGTCATCGCTGATGAGCTGTTGGTTAATTTGTCTACTCAGGTAGACCCCAATGTTTGGATTATTCAGTTTTCTAAGCAAGATATGCAGATCGTAAAGCGGCTGTCGCCCAATAGCCCTTACTGGTTGTTTCGCTTTAATCCTGAACGAATTAATCCGGAAGAAATGCTTGGATTGGTACGCCGCAACGAATATGTGTTGAGTGCCGAGTTCAATAAAACGATGAATCTTTCACCTCGTAACTAACTTTTATGAGATTGCTTCTATTGCTGTTCTTTACCCTGTTGGCGGTAGGGGGTAATGCGGTGTATGCCCAGTCAATGCCTGTTGATACAGCCGGGTTTCAGACGTTTACTCATCAATCCGGAGATACGACCTACTTGATGAAGCAATACTTTATGTGCTTCTTGAAGGTAGGCCCTCGCCGTGATCAGGACGAAGCCACTGCTGCAAAAATCCAAGAGGGACACCTCGCCCATTTGGCAGCGTTAGGGGAGCAACGAAAAATCTGTTTGGCAGGGCCTTTTGCGGATGATAGCGGTATTCAGGGGGTGGTGATTTATTCCACACCCACCTATGAAGAGGCCGCTAGTTTGGCCAATCAAGACCCGGCTGTGCTTGCCGGCCGGCTCGTCGTAGAAATCCATCCTTTTTGGGCCGCAGTGGGTGCGCAGTTGTTTTGATTTTATCTCGCGACGATTTTTGATGTATGGGGAAATATTTTTATAATAATATTTCACATATAATATTATTTACCCTATATTGCCTTCAGACATTAAGTAATACCACATTATTCTGATTCTCTGATATTGTTTGTGTTTGGAGCCAATCGAAAACAAAAATCACGCTTCTTATTAGTTGCTTAAGATTTTTGCTTTAGTTTGACCACAAAAAATATAAGAGAGGCATCATCTTTTACCTATCTGCACTACCGTGCGTCTAACTTTCCTAAGGAATGAGCTTTGCTCATTGTATTTCGCGTAAGAACAACAAACACACTCCCACACCACTGGTGTAGTTGAGACAATTGTCTCTGCTCACCAGGTTTGTTATCAACACTATTTACAACACATCTTTGTTTGAAGTATCTGGAATCGTACTGCCCTTTGGTGCAGTCCTGTTTTCAATGTATTTCCTACATCTGTCTACCTAAAATGATGATTTTGATTGACTTGTTATCCGTAGCGGTAACAGGGTGACTTTGTATTGAACACTATCAACAGCACAAGGCGACTTTTCGATTTTGCACATGAAAAGAAATTACTATGAGAAGCCTGACTTGTGCCTACAAGCTTTTATTTCTATTGTTTTTGGGCCTTCCTTTTGTTGTAACAGGACAAGCCTCGGAGCGCTTTGTTGGAGAGGATGTAACTTTTGAGGTTGCGGAGTTGAACCAATATTTCAGTGAGTATCAACTCATACGTCTTCCTGTCAAGGAGATCAATGATTATGTCCATACCATTGGGGGAAGCCTCCAAATGGATTGGTGCTTTCCTGATGGGATGAATTGGCCATTGCATTTGGAGCCTGCTCCTGTGCGTGCTCCGACCTTCTCTTTGGCATTGATAACACCTCGGGGGAAGCGCGAGGAAAAGCTGCGTGATGACCGTGTTAATACCTTCAAAGGAGTACTTGATGGCAAGGATATTCGACTTACCATTAACGACGACTTCATCTACGGTTATGTACGCACAGGCGATGAGGAGTGGTACATTGAGCCTCTCAAGCGTTTTGTGGATAATGCAGCATCCAATACTTATCTTCTATATCGGACCAGGGACGTTTTGCCCCAATCAAACCTTCGTTGCGGCCAGACGGAAACAGCTCGTGTAACTAGCGAATCAGCAGGTGGCGCGCGGGGCGGTTGCCTGGAGGTCGATTTAGCTGTTGCGGCAGATTATTCCATGTTTGAACATTATGGTTCTGCAGGTGGTGTATTGGCCCATTTGGAAGGGGTCTTGAATAATGTCAATGGTAACTTTGATGATGATTTTTCACAAGGACTTTTCTTTCGTATGTCGGAACTGGTGATGCCAATCGTGGAGAGTAGTGACCCTTGGTACAGCGGAGAAGATGCACTACAATTGTTAGAAAGCTTTAAGGAATGGGGCCACGGAGGTGGCTTTCAGAGCGATTTTGATTTAGGCCAATTCTGGTCGCGCCGTAATTATCAGAGTCAAGGTAGTGGCAGCGTAATCGGCCTTTCCTACGTGGGGACATTCTGTAGTGAAAATGGATATCATATTTTAGAAGATTTCACCGGTAGTGCGGGTTACATACGGGTAATGACAGCTCATGAAATTGGACACAATTTTGGCTGTAGCCACAATTACAACGGGACTCAACTTGAGTGCTATAGTAATAATCGGCCTCCCTATATCATGGACCCCATCGTGAACCTGGCGACAGAATGGTCGCGTGGTATTTGGGGCTTTTGCGAGACAAATTCGGTGAATGTTATCGATAACTATCTGGCTGCAGATGATTGCCTGACTGCTTGTTCGCCGATTTGTGAAACGGTGAATGACTTGATCGCTACGCTTGATGCTTCGGAGCCGGCACTTGGTCTTGATTGGTCTGGAGAAGAAGCCGGCGCGTGGAAAGTATTGTTAACGAATACAGCATCTGGAAAAACGGACACCTTCCTTTGTGCTGAACCTTCCATCTTGTTAACCGAAGAAATAGATTTATGTACCGTTTATCGTGCACGGGTGATGACGGTTTGTAGTGAAAATACAGTGGGCCCTGGCGTCTTGATTGATTTCAATACAGAAAACACTTCCAAGCTGAACCTGGAGGCTGTTCGTACCTCTAATTGTGAACTTGCCAGTAGCACTTACACCCTTGATTTGACGGTCAGTTTTGAGACTGCTCACGAAGAAGGTTTTACGGTTCAGGTGGGCGAACAAAGCTATCCGCAAATTTATGGAACGAGTCCTCAGCAGGTGAGTATTCAGCATTTGCCGGTCACAGAAGCACCAAGTGTAACGGTAAAAGTTATCCCTAATAGCAATGGCTATTTGTCTTGTGGGCAGGTGGCCAAGTACCGAGCGCCTGCTCCAGCGTGCAGGATAGTGGTGGAAGAAAATTTTGATGATTGTAGTCTGCCAGTAGGGTGGCAGTATGAGTCGGCATATTTATCGGGTGCCCAATGGTTGATTGGCGACTCTACCCGGGAGGTATCCAACTTTGGTGGAGTGCAGAATACGATTAACGGCAGTTGTATGCTGTATTTTGACGATGATCTATTAGGTCCTTTTGCGGAAAATACGGGAACGACGTATTTATACTCTGCGGTTTATGATTTCGCGGATTACGAATCAGTTGAGCTTTCATTGGTTTATAACTTTAATGCATTTTACTCTCACCCTTATTCTGCGTTTACGATTGATGTTTTCAATGGCGAAAGTTGGGTAAATGTCCTTACGGATGAAACGACCAGTGGATGTTGGCCTAGTGATGCTTGGGGAATAGCTTGTTTGACGTCTTACCTGAGTGATTTGAGCTCGTTTGCCAATGCTGATTTTCAAATTCGCTTTGGTTACCGGGACGGCGGGCAATGGGCTGAATTTGTGGCGCTGGATGATTTTCGTTTAGACGCCATCAAGCGTTCGTCGATCCTGCCAGTAGAGTGGGGGACGTTTACGGCAAAACCTATAGCTAAAGAAGTTCGTCTGGATTGGGCGACAGTACAAGAATTTAATAATCAAGGCTTTCATATTGAGCGCTCCGGTGATGGTCGGAATTTTGACGATTTGGCATTTGTAGCCAGCGTTGGAGACCATTACGAGTTACAATCATATTTCCATTTTGATACGCGTCCTCTGCCTGGCACTAGTTATTATCGCTTGAGACAGGAGGATCTTGACGGCAGCTTTACTTATAGCGATATAAGAGAGGTTGCGCTTCTTGATCTGACAACTGACTGGCAGGTTTACCCTAATCCGGTAGGCCATGATGGTCAGTTGCAGGTGAATTGGCTACAGGCGGAGGACTATTTTGCTGCTTTTGAGTTGCTCTCGACTACCGGGCAGGTGGTTCGGCAATTTAGGGTAGACACGAGCCCGGGGTGGGCTTCTGCAAGTATTGACCTTTCCGGCTTGCCGTCGGGTGTTTACTTTTTACGAAACGGAGATGGTGGCGTGAAGCGGGTGGTTATTTAACGTGAGGTAGCGATATGAAAAATGATGCAAGTCGTATTGGTGTGGAAGGCGGAGCCTGGAACACGGCGGACGGAGGAGCAGGACGAGCTGGTGAAGTGGTAGTGTGAAGCGCAGCAAACACTAAGAACGGAACAAGCGGTAGCGCCCCGCCGATAGCGGGGCCGCTACGGCCCATAATTATTTTTTAGGCAGCCTTTTCCTTGTCTGTCAGGTTTTTCAAAGCGAAAAGCATGACGAAAAGGATCGCCATCGGGATGAGGGTGTAACTAAAGGCCGTTTCTGCTCCAACTTCTTTGAAGAGGATGCCGATGAGGCGAGAACCCAGGGTGCCCCCAATGGCAGAGAAGATAATAATGAGGCCCGACATAGGGCTGTGTAGTTTTTTGGGCAATGCACTGAGTACGACGGAGTTTAGCAATGGGTAGATAGGAGCAATGAACAAGCCCACCAATGGAAATGCGTAGCCAATAGCTGGAATATCTGCCAGGGTTTCGACGATGCCAATGTCAGCGCTTACGGCCTTGGGCAATACGAAGTACACCATAGCCATAGCACCGATTAAACATCCGCTAAGGACAACAATCCAGGATACGCGCTGTGTCAATACACCCGCCATGATGCGACCAACACCCAAGGAGATCGCCAGGATGCTGGCCATGATGATGGCGAGGTTTTCTGGAAGTTCCAGTACTCGGTTGTTGAACGTGGGGAGCCAGGTCATGATGCCCTGTTCAATCATGACGAAAAGGAAGGCACTGATTACAAAAACGATTACAAGTAAGCGGCTGATCAACCGAAACATGGCCATGAAATCTTCCTTTATGTCAGCGCCAGGTATTTCATAATCTTCATCAAACTTGGCGAAGTACAAAAACAGGAAGGAGAGGATGGACAATCCGGCCAATAGCCAATAGACATTGAGCCAGGCGTTGGGCTGGCCCTCGGTGTTGAAGGCCGGAAAGAGGAAATATGCTAGCGCGATGCCAAACATGAAGACCCCTTCGATATTGCTCATCAGGCTGTTGTGCGCTTTCTCTCCATTGGTGACGAGGCCGATGACGGAATAAACGGATACTTTAATCAGGGCAAAAGATACGCCTACCGAAGCGAAGAGCATTTTGGCCGACCAGAAGGAGTTGCCAAAATACATGCTAATACAGGCAATGGTGACAATAGCTAAGGCCGCAAGCATCGCTTTTTTGTAGCCGATTCTGGGCAAGAAGGAGGCCACTAGAAAGGAAACAATGGCGATGGGTAAGTCTTTGAATAGTTCTAAGGTACTGGCCGCTACTTCGTCGACACCATAGACATTTTGGGATTTTAGGATCACAATACCAACGCTGTTGAGCAGGATGGCAAAGACAAAATAATTGATAAAAAGCGACAGTTTGATGGCCTTATCTTGCATGTTGTTTTTCGTTTTGATCGTATTGGTCAGGTAATACTCACGTCAAGATAGGATTTTCTGTTAATTCGGTATCTTTCGGGCTGTGAATGGTTTTTTAAACACATAGGCAGATTTTTTGAAACACATGAGGGATTATAAGGGCATGTAGGGTAATCTTTGACAGGGTGAATTCACGAATTTACCCGACAGAGAGATTTAAACGACCTAAGGGGTTTTACAAAAAAAGAGATGATGAAGCAGGTTGATTTTTTATATCGGTGTATGATCGTTTTCATGGTGCTTTTAGCACCTTTCGGAGCTGTGCTGGCGCAAGAGCAGGCGGTATTTGAGGCTGAATCTGCTCGGTTTCGGGCTCAGGTAGATAAGGATGGCCTAGCTTTGCAGACTATGCTGGACGACGATTTGTATTACCTGCACTCGAACGGTTTAGTTGAAAGTAAGCAGGATTTTATTACCAGTGTAGCGGGCGGTAAAATTGTCTATAGTGAAATGATGGCTACGGAGCATCGTCTTCGTAGGTATGGTAAAACAGCCATTTTGTATGGCTTGTTGATCGTAAGGGGAATGTATGAGGGAGAACCTTTTGATATACGTTTATACTATACTTCGGTGTACCGTAAAAAGCGAGGTAAGTGGTTGTTGATGAACTGGCAGTCGACGAAGAAGCCTTAGGGGATCAAGAAGTCGGAAGTGGGTAAGCGGAAGTCGGAAGTAATGAGATACACGAGGACTAGGAAGAGAGCTCGCCACTAGTTGGATCAAACTACTTCCGATTTCCTACTTCCCACTTCGTTATTTATCCTTAGTCTTAGCTCGGATGATCAACCTTAAGCCTTGGTCGTAGGTCAGGTAATTCCATACCCAGTTGAGAAAAACGAATAGCTTGTTTTTGGTGCCCAAGATGGCAAACAAGTGAACGAGCAGCCATACAGCCCATGCTGGAAAGCCTTGGAAACTGAGATTGGGTAAGTCTACTACGGCGCGGTTACGACCGACGGTAGCCATAGAGCCTTTATCGTTGTAAACAAAAGGTTCCCATTCTTGGCCTTTAAGCTGGCGTTTGAGATTATGAGCAAGGTTGATGCCCTGCTGGATGGCGACCTGAGCAACTTGGGGGTGCCCTTTGGGAAAAGCTTCTTCCTCCATGTAGGCAATGTCACCTATGGCGTAAATATTGGTGGTATCTTTGACTTTGGAGAAACGATCAACCTCCAGGCGGCGACCATACGTGAGGGCACTTTCTGGTAGGCCGGGGATGCTGTTTCCCTGGATACCTGCCGCCCAGATCACTTTATTACTGCGGATTTTTTCACCATCGCTGAGGTAGGCATATTCGCCATCGTAATTGTTGACGCGGGTATCGAGGCGAACTTCTACGCCCAGGTCTTTAAGATAGGCCAGTGACTTTTCTGAAGATTCTTCTGACATGCCCTTCAATAACTGCGGTGCACTCTGAATGAGGTAGATATCTATTTCGTCGCAATTGAGCTCCGGGTAATCTTTGGGCATGATGTACTTTTTCATCTCGGCCAGTGCCCCGGCTAATTCTACGCCCGTAGGCCCTCCACCTACGATGACAATATCAATATAGCCTTGACGCTCGTCGTAATCGATGGTTGTAAGCGCCTTTTCATAATCAGACAAAATAGAATTGCGTAAGTAAAGTGCTTCACTTACGGACTTCATAGAGAGGGTGTTACGTTCTACTTCTTCATTGCCGTAATAATTGGTGTCTGCGCCAATGCCAATGAGGAGGTGGTCGTAATTGCAGTGGCCCAATGAAGTGATGATCCGGTTGTTTTCTGGCTCAATCGCCTTTACTTCGGTTACTCGAATAAAGACATTGTTGCGCTTACGGAAGAGCTTACGGAAAGGAAAAGCGATGGAGCTGGGCTCTAGTCCAGCCATAGCTACCTGGTAAAACAGGGGCTGAAATTGATGGAAATTGTTTTTATCCAAAAGAACAACTTGGTAATTGGCTTTGGCGAGTTGGCGTGCAGCGGCCAGTCCGGCAAAACCGCCACCAATGATGACGACGCGTTCCTGAGGACTTTCGGGGATATTGATTTTCATAGGTTAGTTATAAGTCTAGCTCAGTTTTTTGGATAACAAATCTTCCGCTTTGAGCTGGTGCATACCTGTGGGGAAGGATTGCTGTAATAGTTGTACAATTGACTGATAATGCTCAGGGTGTTGTACAAAGTCTATAGATTGAACATCTAGAATGACGATAGGGATGTCTTTAACCGTCCGAAAATAATCGAAATATGCCTGTTGGATTTTCAGCAAGTAGTTGGGGTCCATCTGTTGCTCGTAATCCCGTCCTCGCTTTTTAATATTTTCCATTAATTTCTCTACGGGTTGGTGTAGATAAAGCAACAAGTCTGGCTTGGGGAAATTAGTGCTTAGGATATTGAACAATCGCTGGAAGAGGCGAAATTCTTCACTTTTGAGGGTGTTCCGAGCAAACAAAAGGGTTTTTATAAAGATATAATCGGAGATGATCCCTTTTTCGAACAATTGGGGTTGGCCTAGCTCTTCTTGTAGTTGCTTATGCCTTTCGGTCATGAAAAACAGCTCAACAGGGAAAGCATAGCGTTCAGAATTTTCGTAAAAGAAGGGCAGGAAGGGATTGTCTGCAAATTCTTCAAGGATTAGCCGTCGGTCGAAATCCTGCGACAGCATGGTGGAAAGCGTAGTTTTGCCTGCGCCAATATTACCTTCAACAACAATAAAAGGGTGGGGGATGGCCGCTTCCTGCATAGTAGTCAATTACTTTCTAATGGTTGAGGGGCTAAGATCGTAAGTTTGGCAGGGAATTAGAAGTTTAGAAGCAAAAATGATAATTTCGTTTGCCGAGAACCATTCAACTATCCAACAAATAAACCACCTAACCAAACACCGATGAAGATGATCTGGCTTATTTCTATTGTTTTGTTGTTGGTTGTCCTATAGTGGGCAGGCCACGCCGACTGGCACCTCAACCGTAACCAGTACAATGAGCCTCCTGTTGGTCAATTAACGAAGGTAGCGGGAACGACTTACAAGGATGCTGCTGGCCGGATTTGGGAGTCGCAACCTGCCAGTAAAAATATTTTCCATCAGCCGGATGATACTCCGGTTACATTACCCACCGAGCCTTTTTTTGCCAAAAACTATTACCAATGATCTTAACCCCCAAAATCAAAGCCTCCATCTCTAGCAGTATCCTCTGCTGGCTGGCAACGACAGATGGAGATGGCCAGCCCAATGTATCGCCCAAGGAGATGTTTATGGCCTTGGGTGATGACCGGATTATCATTGCGAATATAGCTTCTCCTCAGACCGTGAAGAATATCCGGCAGCAGCCTTTGGTGGCGGTGAGCTTTATTGATGTGCTGGTGCAAAAGGGGTATCAGCTAAAGGGAGTAGCCCGAATTGTAGGTAAAGGAGAGGCTGAGTTTAAGGAATTGGCAGCCCCGCTGAAGGAAATGGCGGGTGAGAAATTCCCATTTTCGACGCTAACGGAAATTAGTATTGAAAATGTGAAACCGATCATTGCTCCGCGTTATTTATTGTTTCCGGGAACGACGGAAGAGGAGCAGGTCGCTACTGCACGTAAGCAGTATGGGGTTTGATGGCTATCAATTTGAACTATATAAGTTCATAAAAGAAAATATAAGAACCTCTTTTTTAACTCCTTAAGATATTGGTTTTGGTCTGGACACGCCCAGCCTGGATTATGGGCAATCCATCTTGTTTGAAAGTCACCAAATCTTGAATGGCGAGAATATTCTGGGTTTTGAGAACCTGGAAAACCTGGAGCTTTTGTTTCCCGTTGGAATTTATGTCATTGCTTTGCCGATGAAAATAGCTGGTGGTAGTAATGGCCCGCTGAGGATTGTGGCCTTGGTAAGAGGTCAGCCTAGTAAGGCATGGCTCCTAATGAACAAGCATGAATAAGTGTGTCAGATCCGTGTCTTATCCTAAGGTTCCAGTAAGGGCTTATACCTATAATCACTATCTTTCCCGCTACTTCCTTCAAAACCAACTATCAAGATGAAAAAACTGTTGACGTTTACCTTTTCTCTCTTTTTTATTCTTCTTCAAAGTCAAAGCTTGGAATTGGTGCCTTATGCTACCGGGTTCACTTCGGCGATAGATGTTACCCATGCGGGCGACGATCGGCTGTTTGTTGTAGAACAAAGTGGGCGGATAAAAATTATTGACGGTACCGGAACGGTATTGGCAACGCCTTTCCTGGATATCAGTAGCCTGACGAATAGCGGCGGTGAACGTGGCCTATTAGGACTGGCTTTTCATCCTGACTATGCGAATAATGGCTACTTTTTTGTCAATTATACCGACTTGTCTGGAGAAACCAGAGTGGTACGCTACAGCCGGAGTATGGATGACCCTAATATTGCTGATCCGAATAGCGATATGGAGGTGATCATGATTGATCAAACGCAAGGCAACCATAATGGCGGCTGTATCAAGTTTGGCCCCGATGGCTACCTGTACATTGGTATGGGCGACGGCGGCGGTGGTGGTGATCAACCTAATAATTCGCAAAACACGGGTCTCCTGTTGGGCAAAATGCTGCGTCTGGATGTAGACGGCGAGACACCTTATGAAATTCCGGCCGATAACCCTTTTGTGGATGACGTAGACGTATTGGACGAAATATGGGCTATCGGTTTGCGCAACCCTTGGCGCTTCAGTTTTGATCGGGAAACCGGTGATATGTGGATCGGAGATGTTGGGCAAAATGCCTACGAAGAAATTGATTTTCAGCCTGCGGACAGCCCTGGTGGAGAGAATTATGGCTGGCGTTGTTACGAAGCCGATTCCCCTTACAATTTGAGTGGTTGTGATGGCGATTACGTGTTTCCTGCTTATACGATTCCGCAAACACCAGGTGGGCCTTGTTCGATTACCGGCGGCTTTGTTTATCGGGGAACCGAATTCCCGGAGCTGATTGGGAAATACATCTTTGCTGACTTCTGCTCGCGCGACTTTTTTATGATAGAACCCGATGGCGACGGCGGCTGGATAGGTGAACTGATAGGGGAGTACCCCTATTCCATTACGTCCTTTGGCGAAGGTGCAGATGGCGAGCTTTACTGTACCCATTACGGTGGACAAGTGTTGCAGGTGACTTATGATGCTTGCTCTAGTTTCTCTACCTCTGTTGAAGTGACTAGTGGTGCTTGTGCTGGCGAAACCAACGGCAGCGCAAGTATTGTTGCCAATGGAGGCAATCCTCCTTATACGATTACTCCTTCATTGGACTATGATAACCTCGCTGCCGGAGAGTATACGTTGACCATTAGCGATGATGGTGGTTGTAGTGTACAGGAATCCTTTTTCATCAGCACCTTGCCGCTTCCAGAGGAGCCAATGGTGCTTGTGGATGGGAATACCTTATCTGTTGCAGGTGATTTTACAACTTATCAGTGGTTGTTTGGTGGCGTTGCGATAGAAGGAGCTACCAGTAATACTTATCTCGCTGCTGAAAGTGGCGACTATTCCTTGATCGTAACAGGAGGGAATGGCTGTAGCAATACTTCGCCAGTTGTCAACGTCATGATTGTGGGCTTGGATGCACCTGCTAGCCTTCAAGAACTAAGGCTTACGCCTAACCCTTTTACGACGGAGCTTAAGCTTTCTTTAGCGGTAACGGAGGCTACCAACTTCCAATTGGGTGTTTTTGCACTGGACGGAAAACTGGTTTACGAACGATCAATCAGTGCTTCTGGTCAGATGACGGAAACACTGCCGCTTGAGCATCTTCCAGCCGGTGTCTACTATTTGAAATTATCTAACCAGGAAGGAGAGGTAATACGGAAAGTGGTGAAGCAGTAAAAGATATTAGGTACTAAGTACCTGGTAATATGGGGCATCTCGGATTTTTATTGTCATTAAAATCCGGGTTGACCAATCCAAAAAAAAACTATAGTTAACAAGAAAACCCCGTGATTTCAACTAGTGAAGTCACGGGGTTTTTATACTAAGTACCTTGTACCACGTACCTAATACCACTTATTCCTCTTCCACCACCACAAAGCCATCGGCTAGTGGGTCGAGGACTTCAATGAGGGTGTCAAAAAATGAACGGCCGTAGCGTACGTAGAAGGCGAGGAAGTTATCGTAGCGTTCTTGTAAGCCATTGCCTGGAAAGAGCTTCTCTTTCAGTTTGCGGATCTGGTTGAGGGCGTTTTCGTGTTTTTGCTTTTCGGCGCGCATCAGGCGGCCTTCGAGGTTGTCTACGCTTTTGGCTTGACGGGTATATTCGGCTTCGATGGCTTTTGCCAAAGTGGGGTCGATATCGCGGGCTTTTTGGGCAATGCTGCTGAAAAGAGCCTCCAATTGTTGCTTTTCTTCCTGTATCGTCAGCTCGTTATCGGTTTGGCTATTGACAAATTTCTTGAGCAAGGCTTCTGTTTCGATGAAGAGATCAGCAACGCTGAGGTCTAGCTTGTCCATCCGTTTGACGGTGCCCGAATCTAGCCACAGTAGTGAATTGCGCCGGATCAGCATGGGGAAGTTTAGCCCAAAGTGTGCAAACTGTTCCTTGCGTTCCAGCCAGTAGGCCAACTCGCCACCACCGCCGATGTAGGCGAGGTTGGGCATCACCAATTCCTGGTACAAGGGGCGCATGATCACGTTGGGGCTGAAAAACTCTGGATGGGCTTCCAGTTCGGCCAACAGTTCTTCTTGTGTGAACCCGTAATCGGTGTTAAGCACTTGATAAAGGCCATTTTCCAAGATAATGCGTTCGCGAATTCCATCGCGCAGATAAAATAAGTTAATGTCTCGGGCGTGGGCTTGTCCTGAAAAGCCAGCGGCTTCCAGCGCTGCCTGTGCTTTTTCGATAAAAGCCTGAGAAGGTTGTTCAAGCAATTCCTGTTTCATGATCGGAACAAACAGTCGCTTCAAGGCAGGTTTATTCATATCTATCACAACCAGTCCTTCCTCGGCAAAGAGGGAGTGTACGTAATCGACGGTCGCCATGCCGTATTTATCGTGTCGGGTGTAGGCGTTTTTCAATTCGGTGAAAACCGACTGTGCTTTTTCGCTATCGCCGAGTATTTCTTTAAGTTCGGCTAAAGGTGCTGCTAAGGAGTCGGTCGACATTTGCCCTACGGCACCACTTTCTTCATTTTGCCATTCCAGCGTTTTTCCGAAAAGGTGCAGGTGATTGATCTCCTCAAAGTCGTGGTCTTCGCCTCCAGTGACAAAGACGGGAACAAAATGCTGTTCGGGATAGCGCTCGTTCAATTGCCGCGCCAGATTGATGGTAGAGCAAATTTTGATAATAAAATACAGCGGCCCGGTAAACAAACTCGGCTGGTGAGCCGTAATGATGGTAAAAGTATTACTTTCCCCCAGGCGTTCTATTTGGGTATTGGCTTGGGCGCTTTCGGCCAATTGGCTATATTGATCACGAAGGGCTGTCACCAAGGCCTGGCGGTCAATGGGCGTTTTGCTTTTATCAGCGATTACTTGTGCAAAAGCCTCAATGGTGGTATCGTATTGAAAAAATGGGCGCAACCGTTCGTCGCGAGAAGCATAAGCTACATCACGGGAAGAAAGCTCGTGGATGTCAGTAAATGGAATGCGATGGATTTTCATACCGAGGGGCGAGATTTTTTGCCAGTTGGTGAGGGAATTCTATTTTTGAGCTTTTGGATCAACTCAGTTATACTAAAGTTTTAAACTTCTAAATAGTTGTCAATCGTGGAAAAATATATTCTAGCACTGGATCAGGGAACGACAAGCTCGCGGGCCATTATTTTCAACCACGATGGCAAGATCGTCGATTCCGCTCAGCAGGAGTTTACGCAGATATTTCCGAAACCAGGGTGGGTAGAGCACAATGCTAACGAGATATGGGAAACGCAGCTGGGCGTTGCCCGGCAGGTACTCGCCAAGACAGGCATCAAAGCCTCTCAGCTTTCTGCTGTCGGGATTACCAATCAGCGGGAAACGACCCTCGTTTGGGATCGCCAAACCGGAGAACCTATCCATAACGCTATCGTTTGGCAAGACCGGCGGACAGCTGCTTTTTGTGATGAACTTAAAGCCAATGGGCATGCCGATTACATTCGTGAAAATACGGGCCTGGTGGTAGACGCCTACTTTAGTGGCACCAAAGTTCGCTGGATACTTAATCAGGTGGAAGGTGCTAAAGAACGCGCCGAAAAAGGAGAACTGTGTTTTGGAACCATCGACAGCTGGTTGGTTTATAAGCTGACAGGCGGTAAGGTGCATGCTACGGATTATTCCAATGCTTCCCGTACCATGCTTTACAATATTAAAAACCTGGAATGGGATAGAAAGCTGCTAGAACTCATGGGCGTTCCTGCCGCGATTTTGCCAGCAGTGAAGCCTTCCAGCGGCTTGTTTGGCGAGGCTGTTGCGGATTTGCTAGGTGCAGCTGTTCCTATTGCGGGGATTGCCGGCGACCAGCAGGCGGCGCTCTTTGGGCAGGTGTGCCATGAGCCAGGGATGGCCAAGAATACCTATGGCACCGGTTGCTTTATGTTGATGAATACAGGCACGAAACTGGTTCACTCCAAGGCTGGGTTGTTGAGCACTATCGCTTGGGGATTGAACGGAGAGGTGACTTACGCACTGGAAGGCAGTGTTTTTATAGCCGGTGCTGCCATTCAGTGGTTGCGTGATGGATTGAAACTGATCGATGATGCGCCCGACTCGGAATATTATGCGATGAAGCGCAGCAGTTCGGAGGGCGTATATGTGGTGCCTGCCTTCGCGGGGCTGGGGGCTCCCTACTGGGATATGTATGCCCGCGGGGCTATCTTTGGCCTCACCCGAGGAACGAGTAAAAGCCACCTGATTCGCGCCACGCTAGAGTCGTTGGCATTCCAAACCAAGGATGTGCTGGATGCTATGGAGAAAGATGCGGGCCGACCACTCACAACGCTCAAAGTGGATGGAGGTGCCAGTGCCAATAATTTGCTCATGCAGTTTCAGGCGGACATGCTGGATGTGCCAGTAGAGCGGCCGTCGATTATTGAAACCACGGCACTGGGAGCTGCTTACCTGGCAGGAATTGCGGTAGGCTATTGGTCACAGGAAGAACTTGCCGCCAAATGGCAACTGGATGCCAGCTTCTCGCCTGATATGACTTCTGTGGACCGCACCAAATTGTATAAAGGTTGGCAAAAAGCGGTAAAACGCACCATGGATTGGGAAGATAAGGAGGAGGCTTAGCGATGAGTTATATGCTATTGGAATATCAAAATCATAATCTAAAGTGAGTAAGTTTAAAAGCATAGACAAAAAAATTAAACAGGTAGCCGAAGAGCTCAATGCTAGACTTTCGATTGATAGACCGAACTATGCTCATCCATTAAGAACTTTCGAGGAAAGAAGAATAGATTGGATTGATGGGGAAGTAAATAAGGCAATCATTATTCAGCCACATTTTAGCTCTACAGGGGTGGACTCATCAAAATGGTATTTAATGAATGTTGCATGGATAAAAAAGAAGGGGATTGCGCAAAAGCCTGGTTGGAGAAAAACCTTGGTAGATAAAGAGGACTTTAAAGAAATTGAATCTAGAATAGATGAACTTTTAGACAAGTCTGTGTCAAACTTACGATCTGTTAGCATAACAGATGTTCAAAATCTATCGAAGGAGGGGCTTCATTGAAGTGACAGAATAGCTTATTCTTATACCGCTACTAACCACTACCTGACAAACTTTTCAACAACCAAAGATATGCTGGCATTCAAAAAACGCATCTTCTTTCTAATCGACGAAAAAGGGCGCAAGGAATCTCCCTGGAATCGCTTCTTCCATCTGTCGATCATGACATTGATCTTGCTCAGTGTGACGGGGATAATATTGGAATCCTTTGGGCCACTGCGTGACCGTTACGGAAAAGTTTTCCAATGGTTTGAATTGGTTACAATTATGGTTTTTTCCATAGAATACCTTCTCCGTATCTGGACGGCGGATCTTAAGTTTACCGAGGATACGTCCTGGCGAGCGAGGCTACGGTTTATGCTATCCCCAATGGGGTTGATTGACTTGTTAGCGATTCTTCCGTTTTATTTACCGTTTTTCTTCCAGTTCGATTTGCGGTTTATTCGGATTCTACGGATCACACGCTTGTTGCGCATCTTTAAACTCAACCGCTACACCCGAGCTTTAGGGCTTTTTACCAGTGTTTTCTTTGAAAAGCGCAATGAGTTGGGGATTACCATGTTTGTTATGTTCCTGCTGTTGCTGATGTCATCAACGATTATGTACTACCTCGAAAGTGATGTTCAGCCCGATCAATTTCCTGATATTATTTCTACTTTTTGGTGGTCGGTCGCTACCCTTACGACGGTAGGTTACGGTGATGTGTACCCCATTACGGGCTGGGGCAAACTGGTAAGTGGTATTATCGCAATTCTTGGTATTGGTTTGGTGGCCTTACCTACGGGTATTTTGAGCGCCGGGTTTATTGAAAAAATAGAAGACAAGCATAAAAAAGAGGCAGAAGAGGCAGCTGATCAGACCAAGCCTTTTAAGTATTGCCCTCATTGTGGGGAGAAATTATGAAAGTCCAGCTAAATATCATTCTTGTATTTTCTACCAATTGGAACAAGGTTTCCAGCCACTTCTACTTCCTGTGCACTTCGCTTCTGGATATGCTGTTGATTGATAATAAATGACCGGTGGCAACGGGTAAATTGATTAGGTAGCTCTTCTTCGAGGCGGGTAAGGCTGGTGCGTTGAAGCAACCGACCACGCGCCGTATGGAAAATCGCGTAGTTACTGTCGCTTTCCACAAAAAATACTTCTTCCGGGGATAGAAAGACCTCCTGCTGGCCATCTTTTACTTTGATGCTGGAAACAGAAAACTTGGAGAATGATTTCCACTGAATAATAACACCTAGGACCAAAGCTGGTAAGTAAAAGAAAAGGGTGTTCATGATTATAGCACCCAAGAAAATATCCAGGTAAATAGGAATGCTCAGGTAATTATAGAAAAGTAGGAAAAATCCTGTATCCAATTGGCTTTCCACTAAGCACACCATTCCTAATAGTGGCAGTGAGCGGCGAAAAAAATGATGGAAATCTGGCTTGCCTTGGCTGGTTATCAAATGAACCGTACCATAGAACAAAAAGGCATTGAGGAGTGCGCCGTAGAGGCTGGGGATTAGCAAGGAGTAATCGTCGCTATGAAAATTACCAATGGTTACTTTCCATGTAGGAAGATTGATGATGACCAAGCCGATGAACCAAAGAAGTTTGTGTATCCACCTGGTTTGTGGAGAAAGCTGATTCAAGACTTTTGTAATTCCAATAAATATTTGCTTGGTCGTTGACATACAATTCTCAGTTGTTTATCCCACTCGCTTTTTTGAGTCGATTTTTTGGTACTAATTCGCAAAAAAAAAATCACTCAAAGATTAACAAGATGAAAAATTACTATTGCTTACTCTTCCTGCTTGTGTACTCCCTTGGCAATGCTCAGGTGGAAACTATATTTACCCGTGCTGCGCAGTATGGTCACTTCAATGGAGTCGTCATCGTTCAGGATTCAGCACAAAGACAGTATGAAATCTGTAAAGGTGACGCCCGCCCCGGAATTCCTATCACTACAGATACGCCTTTTGATATCGGATCATTGACCAAACAGTTTACGGCGGCAGCTATTCTGCAATTGGTGGTCGATGGTAAAGTTGATCTACACACGCCTGTCAATCAGTATCTTGGCGATCTGGCAAGTAAACGCTGGCGCAAAGTTACACTCCATCATTTACTCACACACACCAGCGGTATCCCTAGTTTGTACCAGACAGAACAGGGGCTTGATGTATTTTTCCCTGAGGCGGGGCCAATCACCAGAGCAACGCTTGTCAACCGTTTTCGATTCGCCAAGCTACAATTTTCTCCAGGGGAGGAGTTTGCCTACAGTAACTCTGGCTACATCCTACTAGCAGTGGTGGTAGAGGAAATGTCTGGTTTATCTTTTGGTGATTTTTTGAACCAGAAGATTTTTCAACCCTACGGGCTAACGTCCACAAGTTGGGGCGCTGCCTCAGGGGCCGCGCTTCCGTACTACGGTTTTCGTGTTGATTTGCAGCGTGCTGCTCCGATACATCACCCTTCGTGGATGGTCGGTGCTGGTGGTGTTTATGCATCGGCGGAAGACTTGGCTCGATGGATAGAGGTTATTCAGTCTGACACGTTTTTGAATGGAACGTTGAGAGATGAATATTTGCGTTCGCACACACGAGCAGGAGCGTCGGCTACTTATGCCTATGGGTGGCAACGATCTACAGAAGGTTATGTGGAACACGATGGCATAAATACCGGATTTGCAGCTTTTGTAAGCTTTGACCCCACAACACGGCAGCAAGTTATTATATTGACCAATCGGGGTTTTGAATCCATTCACCTTTACGGAAATAGTGCTGACAAAATTCGCGAGTGGGCCACTTCTATTTGGGCTGATCTGAACGGTGAACCAGCTGAGATGTTACCCGCTAAAGTAGACCGAGCGCTTGCTCATGGGGCATTTGTGTTGCCAGATGGTGATACGTTGCACCTGACCCCCGTTGATACCGTAATTCGTTTGACTATCAAGAACCGTTATCCTAGCAGGATTGTCACTAATACTCCTCTTTCTGAAACTACTGAAATGGGAGAGAAAATGTCGAAACTCTGCAAACTTTTGCAGCGTGGCAAATATTGGAAAGTCGGCAAGTATTGTGATGGTGAGATGAAACTCGTTACTTATACAGGGCTTCTCTCCGTTGGGGTTAATATGATGAAAAAAAGAGTAGGAGACCTTGAGGAAATAATCCCTTATTTCGTCAATGAAGCGTATGGCTTGGCGCGAATGAATGGATCAGAGGGGGTGCAGGATATCATTTTTTATTTTGATGAGGAAGGGCGAGTTCAAGGTATGTTTGAATACGAGTTCTACCTTCCGGAAAAACAAGTAGAGATGTATGCTTATCCTGTGAAGAATGGCTTCTACCTGGATGGGTTTCCTGATGGCGAAGACGCACTGGAATTCTCTTGGAAAAATGATTCCCTTTATTTTCAGCAACATGGCCGGACGGTTGTTTTAACAAAACGCTAATCAAATCAGGGAAAACTTTAGCAACAATAGAACCTGTCTGCTAATTTAAGTGTACTATTGAGAATTACCAATACAGGGAATTTCGAAGATGCATTTAACCATTGAGAATATTTTATTGATAGGGTCCTCGCTATTATTGATCAGCGTAATTGCAGGAAAGACTTCCTATAAGTTTGGTGTCCCAACATTAATATTATTCCTAGCGATAGGAATGTTGGCAGGTTCTGACGGAATAGGAGGGATTGATTTTGACGATCCCAAGATGGCCCAGTTTGTAGGGGTAGTATCTCTGAATTTCATTTTGTTTTCCGGTGGCCTTGATACGAATTGGAATACAGTAAAGCCGGTTCTCAAGGAAGGGTTGGTTCTTTCTACATTGGGCGTTTTTTTGACTGCTGTTTCACTAGGGACCTTCGTTTGGTATGTCTCAGACTTCACTATTTACGAAAGTTTGCTGTTGGGAGCTATTGTGTCTTCTACGGATGCAGCGGCTGTGTTTTCCATTTTGAGGTCAAAGAATATTGCGCTAAAGACCAATTTGCGGCCTACGCTGGAGTTGGAAAGCGGGAGTAACGATCCTATGGCTTATGTGCTGACGATTGCTTTTCTGTCGTTGGTGGTTAATCCTGAGCAAGGGATTCTTATGATCGTCCCGTTTTTTCTGCAGCAAATGATTTTAGGGGGCATTGCCGGTTTGGCTTTTGGGTATGCCAGTAAATACGTAATCAACAAAATTCGCCTTGATTTCGAAGGACTTTACCCTGTATTGGTGATAGCGCTGATGTTTATCACTTTCTCTGGAACGGATGCCATTGGCGGCAATGGTTTTCTTGCTATTTATATTTGTGCCGTCTATTTAGGCAACCAGGATTTGATCCATAAAAAGACCATCCTGAAGATGTTTGATGGGTTGGCGTGGCTAATGCAAATTGTACTATTCCTAACGCTAGGACTTTTGGTGTTTCCTACAGAGATTGTCCCACTGATTGGATTTGGACTGGTTATTTCCCTATTTCTTATTTTTATCGCCCGTCCGCTGGCCATTTTTCTCAGTTTGTCGTTTTTCAAGATGAAGAATAAAAGGCGGTTTTATATCTCCTGGGTGGGGTTACGAGGAGCAGTACCCATTGTTTTTGCGACGTATCCCTTGTTGGCTGGTATTGAGAAAGCAGATATGATTTTCAATGTAGTTTTCTTTATTTCTGTTACTTCTATTCTGTTACAAGGCACGACCCTTTCGGTAGTTGCGAAATGGCTGAAGGTATCTATCCCGGAGACGTCAAAAAAGCTCAATCCCACAGATATGCTATTGGCGGATTACCCCAAAGCAGGTATGGAAGAAATAAAAATAGCTGCGGGCGATTTTGCTGTTGGCAAAGAGATAGTGGACCTGCATTTTCCGAGTAATCTGCTCATTGCCATGATCAAACGCCAGGGGAAATACATTATTCCTAAAGGATCTACGGTGATAGAGCCAGCAGATGAGTTGCTTATATTGGCTGATGACGAAGCATCAATAGAAAACGTCAGGAAAGATTTAGTGCAGGGAGGTTAGTGTGTTCGGCCAGAGGGGAGATTTGCGGTATAAAAATATAGACCTAATGGCTACAAAATATTGATAATTACTTAGTTTTGCCCCGTGAAAAATATTCTTAAATTCTGTGGTATTATTGCCTTAACGGCGATCTATGGTATTGCACTCAGTGTAAGCAATATCGAGTATACGGAGTTTAGGCTTGCTGACAAACCAGCAACGGAAAAAGGATTCTTTTCACCCGTCGTAAATGGCTTGTTCAGCCATACAAATCCTGCCGAAAGCATAGGCGGTCATTCAACGTATTTTTCGTCACCTGCACAGAAGAGTTCGTACCACGGGTATTGGCACTTGACGAAGCAAGCCTATCGACTTTTTAACGCTTTCTTCCTTCAGTATAAAAATAGCATCAATACTTTTCCTGAGAAATCTCGGAAGGCAGATGGTATTTTTCCCTTCCACTATTTTTGGTGATTGTTTATAGAACTACCCCAAAAAGCTTAGCGCTTTTGGGACAAGAATTCTAAATATAAGCCTGTTACAGAGAGAGATAGGATAAACACCTGATAGCTGTTTACTCCCTCTGCCCAAATATGCTGTTTGCTACGGTATAGTTGCTCCATTTAACAGGTCAGAGTGTGTTGGGGGATTTCCCAATACGCTCTAAATCAATCATCGTTTTAGAAAAATATATGTTTATGGAAATCGGAACAGCCATTGTTGGTCTTGTTTTAATAGCCATTGTAGTGGTGCCATTTTTAATGATTAGTAAGGGTAAAAAGGATAAAGAAAAGCGAATGCTTCATTTGCTTACCACAGAAGCTAATCGGGTTGAATGTACAATTACTGAATATGAGTCTTGTGGGAATATAATAATAGGTATTGACCAGGAAGCCGGGATGGTTTTCTTTGTTAAGACCAAAGGAGATGATTCTTTTTCAGAAGCAGTAAATCTTGCTGGTTTTCAGTCTTGTGAAATTGTGGCTAGAAATCGAAACAGGGGAGGAGCGAGTAATGATAGTGTAATTGATAAACTGGAGTTACTTTTTAGGTCAACCACTTCGGGTAAAGCTGATCTTGCATTGGAATTTTATAATGGTGCAGAGAATTTTCAGCTTAATGATGAACTTACAGTCATGAAGAAATGGGCGAAAAGTATTAATAACGAACTGCTTATAAAGGCATAAATGATCATATTACTTCCGGGCAGGTTTACGAACCTGCCCGGAAATGATTCAGTATATAATACCTGCCTCTATCCGAATATTATCTAGCAACTGCGTCATGCGGTAGCTGAAATCGAGTGGCAATTCCGGACATTCAATCAAGCCGGCAGCAAGGCATTCTTGTACGCGTATAGCCTCGTAGCTGTACCCGTGCGTGGTGTGCTCAAAAAAGTAGTTGTCTGGCCCTTGGTCGGGCATCAATACACTGAAATGGCTGGGTTCGTGCCAGCGCCCGTGCCAATGAATACTGCCCTTGCTACCGTGGATGAAAGCCTCTGTTTTAGTGTTGGCGCCAAAGGTGCAGTGCAAGTTGGCGATCTGATCACCGGGGTAGCTCAAGATGATGCTTGTTTCGGTATCAACACCCGTAGGAGCTAACCGAGCAGCTGCTTGAATCTTCGTAGGTGTACCCAAAAGGAGTTGAGATAGAAAAACGGGATACAAGCCTATATCGAGTAGTGATCCGCCACCAAGCGCTGGATTAAATAACCTGCTTTCCAAGTCCATCGTTTTGGCGCGAAAGCCAAAGTCTGCTTTTACACTTTGGACGATACCAATGACATCTTCCTCGATCAATTCGAGAATTTTCTTGGTCGTAGGCAGGAAGCGCGTCCAGATGGCTTCCATGAGGAATACCTTTTTTGTTTGCGCCAAATCGCGCATTTGGGCAGCTTCCGCTTGGTTCATCGCCCAAGGCTTTTCGCAAAGCACGGCTTTCCCTGCCTCCAGGCATTGGAGGGTATAGGTGCAGTGAGAAGTGTGGGGTGTTGCGATGTAGACGACGTCTAATTCGGGCAATGCCAGCATATCAGCTACGTCCGTAAAAGTGTGTGGAGCATTGTAGACATCGGCGAAACGTTGGGCGCGTTCTTGGTTTCTGCCAGCAATGGCAAAAAGCTGCGCGTTGGGCACCTGCTCCAGATCTTGGGCAAATTGGTGGGCTATTTTTCCGGGGCCGATAATGCCCCAGCGGAAAGTCTTTTGCATGATGGTTACTGTTGTCCGTAGGTTTTCTCAATTTTATCAGCCAGGGTCTGTGCGTGGCCTTCTTCGGCCTCATAAGACCAACCGGCAATGTGTGGGTTTAGCACCACGTTGGGCAGCTCCAGCAAACGGTGGAAGGCCGCGGGCTGTAGCTTCGGGTCGAGATGTACAAAAGATTGATCTTCGTACTCAATCACATCTAGTGCGGCTCCGCTTACCCGGCCGTCATCAAGGGCTTGTACGAGATCGTCGGTCTTTACGACCAGTCCGCGAGCGGTATTTACCAACCAGATAGGGTGTTGGAAGCCCGCAAGGTATGCTGCATCCACCAGGTGGTGGTTTTCGGGCAAGTAAGGAATGTGCAAGCTAAGGATGTCTGCCTGTTCTTTTAATTCTTCCAGACTTACGGCGCTGGCATATTCATCGCCATAATTGGTTTTGAATTTATCGTAGGCGATGACTTTACAACTGAAACCTTGCAAACGGCGGGCAAAAGCCTGTCCCATATTACCATAGCCAATGATCCCTACGGTTTTCCCTTTTATTTCATGGCCACGGTTACCGCCCCTGATCCATTTGCCCTGCCGTACTTGGCGGTCGGCCCGAGCGAGGTGGTTCATGAGCATAAGCAACAAACCAATGGTATGCTCACCTACGGCATCACGGCTACCTTCTGGAGAGGTAAAAACAGTGATGTTACGCTGGGCAGCATAGTCCAAATCAATATGCTCTACGCCTACGCCAGAACGAGCAACAAACACGAGTTGCGTTGCTGCATCCAAAAAATTCCGGTCAATATTAAAACGGCTACGGATGACGATACCGAAAGCTTGTGGCAAAACAGCAAAAACCTGATCTTCGGGTGCCTCCTGCATATCTCGACAATCATACCCCAAGGCAGTCAGGCGCTCCCATAGCACGGGTTCTGTAGGAGCGAGGAAAAGAACAATGGGTGCAGGGTTGTTAGTCATGATATTTGTTGTTAAGAATAAAGGCTTTATTGTTCATTGAACTGAATCCATGAATACGCATGGTGCCAGGCGAAGATCAGATGGCGCTTTGGAGGTTCCCCGTTTGGGGTCGTCAAAGTCTTTGAACCTGGTACTTGGCACAGTGGTATTTGCTTTGGATTCTTCTGCTTTTTAGTGAGATAACAAGCTCTAAACCTCACACTACTTTGACAAAAGTCCTGCAATATCGGCAGGCGAATAGTTGATAGATTTCAGTGTTTTGTTATCGCCTTCGCGGTATACCAACCAATGATCACCCGATTGTTGAATGTAGCATTGGGTGCCTTTTTTGCGGTAGTGTTCGGCGGTGGCTTCGGCTTCGGCTTCGGTAGCACAGGTTTTACTCATGTTAGAGCGTTGAACTTCGTCGAAAAGCTCACGGAATTTATCGCCTAAACCAAATTCCAGGACAGCGCCGGAAAGTACATACTGAATATCGCAGAGGGCATCAGCTACTTCTACCAAGTCGTTTGCAGCGATGGCGTCTTCGAGCTCCTGTAGCTCTTCTTGCAAAAGAGAAACCCGCAACTGACACCGTTCAGGAGCAGGAATTAAGGGGGTTTTTTCAATAGGGTGTTTGAAGGTGCGATGAAAGTCTGCCACCTGGTTTAGTGCATCCAATTGTTCCATTATGGTATATTTTGGGGCAAACATAATTATTATCTTCTTAGCAAGCAGAATGAATAACATTTGTAATGACAGAATTAATCAACTAATCGTACTTTTGCGGCGTTTCTGACTTGCTGGATTCCAGCATATTTCTTCATAAAGCTAGATTGTCTGCCCGTGGCTAACAAATATTCCGACCTAATTGACCAGACCTTCTACTTCCCTCAGGAAGGTTTTGAGTTTGAGGATAACTATCTTGAATTTCACGGTATTCCCCTCATTCATTTGATTGAAAAATATGGTACTCCTTTTAAGGTAACTTATTTACCTAAAATTGGTACCCAGATCAAACGTGCGCGTAATCTTTTCAACCGCGCAATGCGATCGCTGGGGTATGCAGGGAAATATCACTACTGTTATTGTACAAAAAGTAACCACTTTAGTTACGTACTCAATGAGGTATTGGATCAAGGGGTCAATTTAGAAACCTCTTCGGCCTTTGACGTGGACCTTATTCGTAAACTTTACGAAAAAGGAAAGATCGATAAAACAACAACCATCGTTTGTAATGGCTTTAAGCCCCAGCGTTATCTGGAGCGGATAGTAGGCCTTATCAACGACGGTTTTGAAAACGTGATTCCTGTTTGTGACAACAAAGAGGAAGTCGATTATTATTCTGCTCACGTTGAGGGTAAATGTAATTTGGGAATTCGCGTAGCTACCGAGGAAGAACCCAATTTTGAGTTTTATACCTCACGGCTGGGGATTCGGGCAGCAGAAGTAGTACCTTTTTACGAAGAGAAAGTCAAGAATAACCCCAAGTTTAAACTGAAATTATTACACTTCTTTGTTGATACAGGTATCAAAGATAGCCTGTATTACTGGGGCGAATTGCGCAAAGCTCTCAAGATTTATTGTGAACTTTGGCAGCATAACGAAGAACTTCACGCCATCAATATTGGCGGAGGTATGCCTATCCGTAATAGTCTTGGTTTTGAATTCGATTATAAATATATGGTGCGGGAGATTGTCAACAATATCCTGGTAGCTTGTGAAGAAGCGGACGTTCCTGAACCTGATATTTTTACCGAATTCGGAAAATACACGGTTGGTGAAAGTACGGCGACGGTCTTCAGTGTATTGACACAGAAACAGCAGAACGATTCGGAAATGTGGTACATGATCGACGGGTCGTTGATGACTTGCCTGCCCGACGCCTGGGGAATAGGAGAGCGTTTCGTTCTATTGCCTATCAACAAATGGAATAATGAATATCGCCGGGTGAACATCGGCGGATTGACCTGTGATAACTCCGATTATTACAATTCTGAAATTCACGAAAGTCAGGTGTATTTACCCATCATTGATCCTACAAAGGAAAAGGAGCCTCTCTATCTTGGGTTTTTTCACACGGGCGCTTATCAGGATAATATTTCTGGTTACGGAGGTATCAAGCACTGCCTGATTCCTTCTCCCAAACATATCCTTATTGATCGGGATAAAGAAGGAAACCTTGTCTCTACCCTCTATCGGGAAGAACAGTCGCCGGAGAGTATGTTGGAAATATTGGGGTACTAGGGGTTTTTATTGTCAAAAACATTAATCAGCCCTTACCTCTTTTAAATGAGGTAAGGGCTGTTGTTTTAGGTACTTAATGACCTTGTAATTGTTATTATGGTTTAGCGGAGTTTCGATGAGAAAGTCTTTTTGCCAACTTTCGGACAGCTACAGCTATTTACTATTCGCTTATATTAGCTTTTTATTATAGAGAAGCGTATTTGCTTGTGTTAAAGCAGATCATAAGTGCATGTTCTTATTTGTAGTTGAGTTAAAATTACCCCGATGAAGTATTGGTTCCTGATAGTAAACTTCGTTTGTTTTTTTGCGGTCAGCCTGCTTGCCCAAGAGCCATTGGATTGTGATGGAACCGTTTATTGTATCATTGAACCTACTAATGAGTTTGGTCGTGTTTTTATTAATCCGGCCAATAACAGTGTTTCCTTAATTCCAATAAATAGCTTGGGTGCCTTGGATATTCATGCCATTGGTTACCGAAGCACAGATCAGTTGATCTACGGAGTGGGACGAACAGATCATCGGCTCTATCGGATTGATGCCTTAGGGGATGTGGAGGATTTAGGACCACTGGCTTTGGGTAATAACCTGGTGTATGAAGCTGCCGGAGTTACTCCCAACGGAGAGTTCCTGTATACCACGGGTTCTCTTAATGGCATAGATCAACACCTTGCGAGGGTCAACCTAAACGACTTCAGCGTGACGATTCTGCCGGTGGCCGGAAACATCAATTTACTTGATATTGCTTTCCATCCCTACACGGGAGATATGTGGGCGTATGATTTTAATAATCAATCTTTTTTATCGCTAAACCTGGGCACTTTAATGTTTACGGGGTATAATGTCACCTTGTTTGAGAATAAAATCCAGGGCGTCTACATTGATGCTTCGGGCAAGATTTATGGTTATGGGACCTCTGCCTTTGGCGTAGCGGGGGCTATTTTTGATCTCCCTCCGGAAACCGGGCAGGAAAACCGCCGAATTACCGGGCCAGTAGGCATTATTACCGATTTGGCAGGATGCCCTTACGGCTTGGAGGTATTGGCCGATGCGGCACCGAAAACACTCTTTCCTTGTGAGGAGTTGGAGTTTACCTATTTAGTAGGAAATGGTACCGGAGGCGACCTGCCGGGTGTTGATTTTGAGCACAATTTCCCCGCTGGTTTTAATGTTCAATCCATCGTCAGAAACCCCTACGGAGGTACAGTCACAGGCATAGGAAGTGATTTTCTACAGATTGATAACATGAGTATCTCTCCTGAGATTGACAGTATTGTCGTTTTGGTAGAGTTGGATGATATTGCAGGTGGACAATATAAAAGTCAGGCAAAACTAACAGGTCTACCTGTTGCTTTGGGGGGGACCCGACTTTCTGATGATTTCAAGACCTTTGCTCCGGGGGATTCTACGTTTGTCAATGTTAACAGGATTGAGGAAGACAGCATTTTTCGTTCTTTTTTCTCTTGTATTGGTAATGAACTGGACCTAGATGCCAGCGAATTTGGTGCAAATATTGAATGGAATACAGGAAGTTCTGATCAGGTAATAACGGTTAATACAGAGGGGCTCTACTATCTTAATGTGGGTGGCGGCTGCCAGGAAGTGTACGTTGAATTCGATGTAACCTATGCCTCCTGTCCGTACACCATCGAAGTACGCCACGAGACGGAACCACGCCAAGCACTGCCATGTAGTGAGGCTGTTTATCACTTTTATATTGAGAATTCTTCAGGTTTTCCGCGTAATGATATCACGTTTATCGACACCTTGCCGCTTGGGTTTACGCCCGTAGAAATTCTTCAAAACCCTTACGGTGGGGCATTGGTCAATACCGGCAATCCTCAGCTGATAAAAATAACGGGGATGAACATTCCTGTAGGTACGGATACACTTGATATCCTGGTAGAAGTGGGCGATCTGCCTCCCGGAGAATACCCCAATCAGGCACGTATCGAAGGGTTTCCGGCAGAGCTAGGTCCATTTCGTCTTTCTGATGACCCCAATACCCAAGCGGTAGATAGTACCATTATTTTTGTACTGGGGGTGCCAACCGATAGTTTTTACGTAGATACCATTATTTGTGCTCGTGCGGAATTGGATCTAAATGCAGCACCTTTTGGTTTCAATTATCTATGGGACAATGGTTCCACTGACTCGATCAGAACCATTACTCAACCAGGCGATTACAATGTGACCATTTTGGATGGTTGTGATCCGTCTTATGTGTTTTTTACCGTTACCGAAGGTACGCCAATTGATCTTTTTGTAGAAGATGAGGTGATGGTGTTTTTGGGTGAATCCTATCAGTTTTTGCCCTCGGTGATCAACTTGGGCGATTCTTTGCTTGTAGAGTGGGTGGCCGAGGTAGACAGTACCTTAAGTTGTTTGGATTGTCTTTCTCCTTTGGCCCGGCCGCTAATTACGACCGTTTATACCCTCAAGGTGAGCAATGGCACCTGTACGGATAGTAGCTTGATAGATTTTGTGGTAGACAACACCCGGCGGGTTTTTGCGCCTAATATCTTTTCAGCCAACCGAGATGGTATTAACGATTGGTTTTACCTCCAAAGTCCGGATTATGGTGTGATAAGAAACCTGCGGATCTATAGCCGATGGGGGAGTATTATATACAGTTCTACAAATAGTGAACTCAATTTTGAGCAAACAGGATGGAACGGAAAAGCAGATAACAACGGGAAGTTTCTTGAACCGGGTGTGTACCTCTGGCAAGCCGAAATCGAATTCCTGGATGGCCTGACGGAGACCTTGTCAGGGGATGTGATGTTGATTCGGTGATCCTTTTGAAGGATGAAAGGGATTACGGGTAGGGTTTTTATCACATAGACATATAGCGAGTGCCTTTTATGACATAGGCACATAGAAGAGGGGGGGACTTAAATGTGTATTTTGTCAAGCTCTTATTGATTTTCCCACAAACAAAACTTATGTGTCTATGTACTGAAAGCCTCTGTGACTATGTGATAAAAAACAATTGCAATCGACATGTTCATTAATCGACTTTTTGGAAGACCAGGATTTCTTTTTTGCCTTCAAATAAGTAGAGTTTCAGTTCCTTGAGACGGTAGGTTTGAGCCTGTTGGAGTAGGGTGAGGAAATTGTTTTCCAACTCCATGAGGTCTCTGCAAAACATCTTAGTGGTACCTACATTGCGGAAGGTGATCTCCTTGCCCATACCATCCATTTGGCCAAAGAACTCGTTACAGCCACCGCTACCAGTGATACGGCCTTCGCCGGGGTAGAGTTCTAGGCGAGGGCGAGGTTTGGTGCGATCTAGTTCTTCTCCATTAATTGTGGTGAGCACCCAAATGTCATGCAGGCGCACATCGAGCGGCGCGAATTTAGAATCTTCAGGAGCGACCTCTGTTACTGTTTTCTTTGCTTTGCAGGCGGTTAGTACTAGGATACCTGCCAGTAGGAAAAGGAAGAGATAGTTTTGCATAGGATTGGTTTTTTGAGACAGCACAAACATAATGATTTGACGGAGAAAAGCCTTACAGAGGCAAACAGATGAGCATTAAATATTTTTTTCAAAAAAATCACAAAAAGCACTTACCTCGCCACACCCTTTTGACATTAACCCACGAAACGGCACTGTTGGAAGATCAACCGTTGCCTATTTACACTTCACTTTTATTTTGAAAAACGGACAAACAAGTCCCCATAAAAACACACATTGATGAAAAATCTATTTTTTGCTTTAATTGCGATGATTGCTTTCACCGTATTTTCTGGTTGTAACAAAGATGACGACGACATGGGCACCACGGTGAAAAACGAATTCACCTATGATGGCACCACTTATAGCTTGGCTAAGGGGTACTTAAATGATGTAGGTCCTAATTTTAATGGCACCCATGATTTTGATGTTTACCTTGCTAGTACCGGGGTTTCAACATCTGGCTCTTCCCTTACAGGAACAGGAGAACTGATTTACCTCGACTTGAATACTAATTCAGCCACCGGGTTGGAAGTGGGTACCTACAATTGGTCAGATACTCGTACCGCATTTTCAATTGTTCCTGGCAGCGAAGCTTATATTGATTATAACTTAGGTAGTTTTACTGGGACGAGGATTTCCGCTACAGCTGGCACTGTAGATATTGCCATTGATGGTATGGAAACAACTGTCACGTTCAACCTTACTACATCAGAGGGAAAGACGGTAACAGGTGAATGGAAGGGCGTACTAGAAGATATCTAATCAGAGCAATCGCCCTCTGAGAACACAATATCCCGAATACCGGCAACTGCTGGTATTCGGGATGTTTGTTTTGAGGTGATAATGCGCTATCCGCTTATCAACGTACGACTTGTAAACGCCGCCTAATTTGCCCATTCTCAAACAACAAACGCAATTGATAGCTACCACTAGCAAAAGGTGTAACCGGTAGCTCGAAGGATTCCGTCGCCCCCTTGGGGATAAGGATATGCACTAGCTGTCCTGCACTATTAATGATTTGTATTTGCTGCAAAAGTTGGCCGCTACGCCAATGTATTTGCGCAACAGTTGTCGCCGGATTAGGATGTAGCTGTAAGCGTAAATTAGCTTCCAATTCATTCACTGCTGTGAGAATACTGATGTCATAATTGACAAGACTATCACAACCGTTTTCGGCAATGAATACATGCTGGATGAGGGTGTCTTGTTGGATGAAAATCCCTTCCCATAAGTCTGGTTCAGCCAATTCTATCGGGATTGTAGTGATTGGGTTAGACAAAACATTAAGGTGATAAAAGGTCGTACTATCGTACGCTGAAAAGACCAGTGTTTCGCGGAGAATGGTATCGTTTGTGATGACCTGGTTGAGGTATTCCTCGCCACTGCAAAGTTCTAGGAATATACTGGCCGACCGCTGTGGCTTGCGGATACGGTGTTGCGTAGTACCGGTACGGATCGGCGCATTAAAATCAAAGAATATATCAGCAAAGTTGAGGATGTCTGTTTCAAAAGGGGTATCTGACTTAGGTTTTATGCGAAAGCTAAAAAAGCCATGACTACCGACTTCGTTGCTGGTGCTGTCCGGTAGGTTGATGTCGAGGAAAATAACACGTAGCACGCGCTCATCGGAGATACGCCAATCGTAATCATGCGAAGCAATGAGTGGACTGAAGGTGCTCAAGTCCAAGTAGGGCGAGAGCGTATCTTCAAGGATTACATTGCGGGCGCGATCACTCCCCACGTTCTGAAACTGGATCGTATAGTCCAGTGGCCATTCACGCTGAATGTAGTGCGCCTCCGTCAAACCAATAGGCAGAGCGGTCTTGTCATTTGGATCGTAAGGCCCAACCACCTCGCGGCAAAGAACCACCCGAAACGGATCGCCAGTACCCGTAGGCAGCAACTCGGGGATATGTGGTGAGTCATCAGAACTACAGTTGTTGGTGAACAAGCCAATGGGAACAGGGTAGGGGTGGCCTACCGTTTGCTGGAGTTGCAAATACCAGGTGTCGTCTCCGGGAGGAAGAGGAATGGTATCGGATTCGCCCGGCCCCAGAATGACGGTGCCATCCAGGTAGAGGATAATATCATCATTGACGATACTTAGTTGATAACTGACGGGCATGGAGGTGGCTCCTTCGCCGGTATTACTGATGCGGTAAGCCGTGGCATCATCGGTGCAAAGTACATTCGCTTCCAGGTTGGCGCCGTCCCAATTGAGAAGCATTTCGTCGCAAAGTTCGTTGGGGGTGATACTGGCCTCGAAGCATACTTCCTCGCCAAGCATTAATTCTTCACAGGCAGGTTCAAACTGAATGCTGAGAAAACCACGTTCGCCAACAGCTACGTCAGCAATGGGAAAGGTAAGCGTGCTATCTGTCGCCATACTCCAGGTCAA
>NZ_JBOEFX010000139.1:0-3602 GCF_050633125.1 Lewinella sp. | reverse complement strand
CTGGTGTTACCGATGACGGCAACGGCATGACCTACAGTTTCGATCCTGCTGCGGCTGGTGTTGGAACACATACGCTTACCTACACTTATACCGATGAAAATGGTTGTAGCAATTCAGCCAGTGATGATGTAGAAGTATTTGATTTACCAACAGTAAGCTTCACTGCCCCTGCTGATATTTGTGTTGATGCAGGCGTACAAACGAGCCTTGGCGGCGGCACCCCAACGGGTGGTACTTACAGTGGTACTGGTGTTACCGATGATGGCAACGGCATGACCTACAGCTTTGATCCAGCGGCGGCAGGCGTAGGAACACATACCATCACTTATACCTTTACAGATGGCAATGGTTGTACCAATTCGGCCAGTGACGATATAGAAGTATTTGATGTACCCGCTGTAAGCCTGACTACTGCTTTAGGCTACTGCCTTGATGCTCCAATAGCTAACGCACCAATTACAGGAGGCTCACCTGCTGGCGGTGTTTACAGTGGCCCTGGTGTTACTGATCTCGGCAACGGCACGAGCTACAACTTTGACCCAATGGTTGCGGGAGTAGGAACACATACGATTACTTACACCTTTACGGATGGCAATGGTTGTATCAATTCAGCCACCAGCGATTTAGATGTATTTGATTGCGAATATGAAGCTACCGACCCTTGTGGCTGTCTTGACAATGCGACAGTATTTGACATAGATAATGGTACTGGCGGCGATGATGGACAGTTTTCCGAACTGGTCTCCATTGTTAATGCTAATGGCATGCTTCCTGCCGGCCAAAGCTGGACGGTAGTAGGCGCTACAGGTGCCTTTGATGCCTACAATGTCCCAGCTGTAGGTGTACAAAGTGCTGGTGTTCCTGTTGCAAGTGATGGTTCTGTAAGCCTTACTTATAATGCAGGCTTAGGTACGTACGAACTACCATTTGTACATGTTGATGCGATAGGCTATAGCCTTACACTCGAAGGACCTTTCCCAATGGGTAGCGCAGCCAATGTGATGATCACGATTAGCAATAACTGCCAATATCCTAATCCTGTCTTTGACCCAGCGCTTCCATCTGTTATTCAGGATGATGATCCGGTGATCACTTTAGGTGGTATGGATACCAATGGCAACGGTACTGATATGGTGAGTTTCACCGTTGATGGTATGGCAGAAACAGAATTTGATCCAGCAGCTTATACGGAAGGCCTTCATACCGTGATTATGACCTTTGATGGTGCCGATGATGGTAATGGCGGTATTTCTCCTGATGGAGGAATAACTCCTGCTTCTCCTGGTTGTACCCAGACGGTACAGCAGGTAGTAGAAGTAGTGATTTGTGATGCACCGGTACTAACGTGCCCAGCGAACAACTTCGGTCTTGACCCAGGGTGTAATGTAACACCTCCTGCAGCTGCGGGCCCCACGGACTTCAATGTAGCCGGTGGAGCAACCCCTAACCCGGCCTGGCCGACGGTCTCGGCTGATCCTTGTTTCCCACTGGTATTGACCTTTAATGATGTGACGGCCGACAATGGCTGTATCCGCACTGTAACGCGGACCTACACGATTACCGATGATCGGGGACAGTCTTCTTCATGTGATCAGACCTTCACCTTCACGGTGGATACGGAAGATCCTGTATTTGTAGAAGCCTTACCTATGGATATGACGGTTGAATGTGACGCGGTACCAGCAGCAGCTGTACTGACGGCTACGGACAACTGTACATCAGCGGAACAGGTACTGTTCATCAATGAAATCCACTACGATAACACGGGCGGTGATGTAGGAGAATTTGTAGAAGTAGCGGGTAGCGCTGGCATTGATCTTAGTGATTGTCAGTTGTTCCTCTACAATGGCTCGAACGATATGACCTACGGCGTGGCGATGACGCTGGCTGGTTTGATTGATGACGAAGGAGCAGGCTTTGGCGCGGTATCCTTTGATTACCCTTCCAATGGCCTACAGAACGGTGCTCCTGATGGTGTAGCACTGGTATGCGGTGGCAATGTTGTTGATTTCATCAGCTATGAAGGCACGATCACCGCTGTTGGTGGCCCTGCTGATGGGATGACCAGTACCAATATCGGTACCGAGGGAGGAGGAACACCTATTGGTGAATCGCTCCAACTTACGGGCAGTGGCTGTCCTGCTGGAGATTTCACTTGGGGTGGCCCGAGTGTTGCATCACCCGGTAGCATCAACACAGGTCAGACCTTTGAGTTGTCTGATTGTGATATGGATAACTCAGCTCCTGTAGTCTTCACCGAATTGCGTATCGCTGGTGACTGTGCCAATGAGTACACGCTGATCCGCACCTGGACGGCTACCGATAACTGTGGCAACGATGTTGAGCATGAGCAAGAAATCATCGTAGAAGATACCACCCCACCAACATTCGTCGAAGCCTTACCTGAAAATGAGACTTACGAGTGTGATGAGACGGTGCCTGCTGCTGCGACGCTAACGGCCATCGATAACTGTGATGTCTCAGGTATTGACCCACTGCTGTGGATCAACGAGATTCACTACGATAATACAGGAACGGATGTAGGGGAGTTCATCGAAGTAGGGGGCGTTGCCGGTCTAGATTTGATGGACTACGAGCTGGCACTGTACAACGGAGTTAATGGCCTACTAGACCAAGTCTACATGTTGGGCGGTGTTATTGATAATGAAGGAGCAGGCCTTGGTGCTCAAGCCTTCTTTATCCCTGGTTTGATGAACGGCTCTCCTGATGGCTTTGCCCTGGTGCAGGTCTCTACCGGAGATGTTCTGGAGTTCCTCAGTTGGGAAGGCAGCTTTATGGCTGTTGACGGTCCTGCCGCGAGTTTGACAAGTACCGATGTAGGGGTATCAGAGCCTGGCACTACTCCTATTGGCGAGTCCCTTGAACTGAGTGGTACTGGCTTCAATATGGCGGACTTTACCTGGAGTGGCCCTAATGCCGAGTCTCCTGGTGACCTAAACGCTACACAAACCATACTGGGCAACCTGACGGTAATGTTCAATGAGGTACGCGTGGATGGTGCCTGCCCACAGGAATATGTACTGACACGTACCTGGACGGTAGAAGATGATTGTGGTAATCCAAATAGCCATACACAAATCATCACGGTTGAAGACACAACAGCTCCTGAACCAGTATGTAATACGATAACGATCTTCCTGAGTGCTGCAGGTCAGTACACGTTTACCCAAGCGGATATTGATGCTATTGCAGCAGGAAGTATGGACAACTGTGATGCTGATTTCACCTACATGGTTGATCAGACCTTCTTTGATTGTTCAGATATTGATCTGGCGATCGGTACAATAGGAGGTACAGAAATAGAATTGACGGTAACGGACTGTGTTGGCAACAGCGATGTTTGTACCGCGACAGTAAATATTGACGATAGTGCAGTACCCTTTGAGTTTGGCTGTATCGCTGATCTTAATGTAACGCTGGGAGCTGATTGCTCGGCCACCATCACCCCCGATATGGTGGTGACAGGTTTTGATGATTGTATCGACAGCTACAACTTGCTGATCGACGGCGTAGACACAGATCAAGCCTTTGGCTGTGGTGAGCACACCTATATGATCGAGTTGATCGAAGACGGTGAGGTG
>NZ_JBOEFX010000138.1:0-46006 GCF_050633125.1 Lewinella sp. | reverse complement strand
TATGAAAATTGAATCCAAAAACAAGAACCCCGGAAGTCATAATCAATTGAATATCTTTGACTTATAACCGGACACTACTGATGAAAAACAATATTTTAGTCCTTGGCGGAACAGGAAAAACTGGCCGTAAAGTCGTGGAACAATTAACCAATCGCGGCCAGAAAGTCAGAGTAGGCTCTCGGAATGCCACCCCATCTTTTGACTGGAACGTACCAGCCAACTGGCCAGCTGCATTCCAAGGTATAGATAAAATTTATATTACTTTCCAGCCCGACCTCGCTGTACCAGGAGCACTGGAAGCTATAGAATTACTAACAAAAGAGGCCCACAAAGCAGGCATCAAAAAATTAGTATTGCTGTCTGGAAAAGGAGAACGAGAAGCAGAACTATGTGAGCAAGTCGTTATTCATAGTGGCATTGACTATACCATAGTTCGGGCAAGCTGGTTCAATCAAAATTTTAGCGAAAGCTTCTTTTTAGACCCTATTCTGGCAGGTCACGTAGCATTACCACAAGCACAAGCCAAAGTCCCTTATGTGGATACTGATGATATTGCTGCTGTTGTAGTAGAAACACTATTGGATGACCAGCACAATGGTGAAATTTACGAATTAACAGGACCAAGGTTATTGACCTTTGAAGACGTCATTCAGGAAATCAATAAAGCAACGGAAAGAAACATTGTATTTACGCCCATTTCGTTGGATGCATATTCAAAGATGCTAAAGGAATTCCAACTACCTGCCGATTACGTATGGCTCATTACTTATCTCTTCACGGAGGTCATTGGTAACGAAAAAAACTCCCTGGTAACACACGATATTGAAAAAGTACTGGGCAGAAAGGCCAAGGATTTTTCAACTTATGTACAAGAAACTGCTGCCACAGGCGTATGGTCTTCAATTCCCAAAAACCAGCGTGCTTAAGTGTAAATTAAAAGAGGCTCTCGGAGCAGGTTGCTGAATAAACTTATTGGCCTGTTCCGAGCGCCTCTTCTTTTAAAGCAAAAGTATTTTTTACCCTTTGCGACGTAATGCTTCGCGGTACATTGTCTCGTACTGGCGTGCGCTCTGGAGCCAGCCAAAATCCTGTGTCATTGCTCTTTGGATCATCGCATCAAGATGTATTTTGCGATCATAAAAAGTACTTACCGCCCAACCAATAACATCAACAATTGCGCTAGGCGTATTGTCAGTATATTTGAAACCGGTCCCTTCGCCTGTTTGCTCATTGTATTGAACAACGGTATCTGCCAAACCACCAGTAGCCCTAACGATCGGTAAGGTGCCGTATTTCAGTGAGTACATTTGGTTGAGGCCACAGGGCTCAAAACGAGAAGGCATGGCAAAGAAGTCAGAACCTGCCTCAATGAGATGTGCCTTGGGGTTATCGTAACCAATCAGGGTCCCGATCCGGCCAGGGTACTGTGCAGGCAGCTGCATGTAGGCTGTTTCGAGTTGCTTGTCTCCTGAACCTAATATGATGAACTGGACCTTCATACGATTAACGGCTCCGTGGATGGCACCGTACAATAGATCAAGTCCTTTTTGATCAGCGAAGCGGCTCACTACGCCTACCAAGGGAATATCGGGATTAACCTCTAAGCCAAACATTTCTTGCAAAGCGCGCTTACACTCTGCTTTACCCGCCATGTCTTCGGGCGAATAATTTGCAGGAAGATACTTATCGGTAGCGGGGTTCCAGTCTGCGTAATCGACGCCATTTAGAATACCCACATAAGCATCACCTTTCGCATTGAGCTGGTTGTTCATCCCCATGCCCAACTCAGAACTTTTGGTTTCAAAGGCATAGGTAGGGCTCACCGTATTGACCATATCTGCGAAAGCTATCCCGCCTTTGAGATAGTTTATCCGGTCGTGATCTTCGTATTTATCGGAAGTAAAGTTTTCCCATCCCAAGCCAATGTAAGGCCAACGGGTTTTAGGGAAATTACCTTGGTATTGAATATTATGGATTGTAAATATCCCAGCTGCCCTACTCAGAATGGGTTCATTACGGAACCAGGTTTTTAGATACCCAGGTGCTAGCGCCGTTTGCCAGTCATGGCTATGCACAATATCTGTTGGCCACTGCTGGTCGATACACAATTGTAGCGCTGCTCTTGTAAAGAAAGCGTAGCGCTCAGGGTTGTCATTAAAATCGCGGTTATTAGCATCATTGTAAATGCCATCACGCTCATAAAATTTCCAATTTTCAATAAAATAGACAGGAATATCTCCTTCAATATAAGCTACATCTACCGCACACCATTCCTGCACACCGCCGCCCATCCAGACGCCCATAGATTCCTGAAAGCGCTCCATGCCAAATTTAGCAGCATCAATTTTGCTGTATTTAGGCAAAATGATGCGTACCTGATGCCCTAAATCCTGAAGGGCCTTTGGTAGAGCTCCAACGACATCCGCCAAACCACCTGTTTTCACAAACGGAACGCCTTCTGAGGCAAGAAAAACAATATTAAGAGGTGCAGACATGGATAGAAATTATGTAGTATGAATGATAAGGAAGGGTCTAAAAACATATTTGGGGCTTGTTCCTAATGCACATCTAAGTGCTTTACGAAACTGTTCCAAACAAGCTCTAAAATATTGTTTTTTAGTGAAACACAATTGTTTTATTACCAAAAGGCAAAATTTTATGTTCCAGCTGTGCTCTAATCGCCTGAGAGAGTACTCTCTTCTCTATGTCTTTGCCTTTGCGCACCAACTCTCTCGGGTCGTCGCGGTGGCTGACATGGGTGACGTCCTGGGCGATGATTGGGCCCTCATCCAGGTCAGGAGTTACGTAATGACTGGTTGCACCAATGATCTTCACACCACGCTCATAGGCAGAATGATAAGGGCGTGCTCCCTTAAATGCCGGTAAAAACGAGTGGTGAATATTGATGATCCGGTTTGGGAAACTGCCACAAAAATCATCTGACAGAATCTGCATGTAACGTGCCAATACAATAAAATCAACATTAAGCTCTTTGATCAGCTCTTTTTCTAGTGCCTCCTGCTCCGCTTTATTGGCTTTGTTGATAGGAAAAACCTTGAAGTCAATACCAAACCGCTCTGCGATAGGACCCAGTGCTTCATGATTGGAGATCACTACCGGTATCTCCACATCCCACTCCCCAGAGGAGTAGCGCTGCAAAATATCATAGAAACAGTGTGAAGCCTTTGATACGAAAATCGCCATCCTGGGCTTCCGATCGGTAAAATGAAGCTGCCAAGACATGCCGAATTTATTACCTACTAGTGTGGCAAAATAATCTTCAATTTTATCAGCACTGATTCCAAAACCTGTCAACTCCCATTCAACGCGCATGAAGAAATGCCCTAAATTAGGATCGACGTGTTGCTCCAACGATATAACATTACCATCGTTATTGTGCAAAAAATCGGTTATAGCTGCTACTATTCCTTTTTGGTCAGGACAATGAATCAGCAATACTGCGGTCGCCTGTATCATATTTAAGATCTTGTTTGAGGGTGCAAAAGTACAATAGTCTGACAGCATAATTGCCTTTGTACTAATCATTTTGTAATTTGAAACTTCGTTCTGTATTTTTATGACCAATAACCCTCTAACATGCGTAAATCATCTCTCTTTATCCTTGGATTCTTTCTTTTCTTCCTTACGTCTCTTATTGCACTTGTTATAGCCTCTAATCGTTACGATGGCTGGGCACAGGTGAGGATAAGTTCGTTTTATGTTCCCAATGAAGCGGCTATTGCCGAATTGTCCAACCAAGATTGGGGAATCCCCTCACCCCAAGATTTTGCTCCTCTACCAGATTACTTACAGCAAAGTCTCACCTGGTTATCTGAAGCCCAAGCTGCTGATGGTGGATGAGGTGCTGGTTTGCATAGTCGGCAAAACATCCGCGACCCTCAGCAAGTAACGACCGATCCGGCAACGACCGCCTTGGTTGCGATGGCTTTTCTGCGATCAGGTACCACCTTACAGCAAGGTGCTTACCGCCCTACCCTGGCCAACGCTACAGAATATTTGATTTCTGCAACCGAGGCCGCTGATCATCAGGCTTTCAACATTACGGAACGCACAGGTACCCAACCGCAAATAAAGCTTGGTGCTAATGTAGATGTAGCCCTGGCGGCACAGTTTTTTGCAAGACTGACGCCCTACCTTAATCATGATCCGATGACCTACCAGCGAGTAACAGCGGCACTAGACCGATGCATCGCCATGCTGGAAGCCTCTCAAGAAACTGACGGTAGTTGGAACAACCGAGGCTGGGCCACCGTCCTCAATTCCGCAATGGGCAACAATGCACTGGAACTCGCCGAGCGCGTAGGCAGGCCCGTTAACCGCGATGCCATGCAACGGTCGCAGCAATACCAGCGTAGCAATGTTTTTGCTGACGGAAGCGTGAGTACAGAAAGTTCTGCGGGTATACCTCTTTACGCCTTGTGCAGTACACAAAGAGCCACAGCATCTTCGGCAAACACTACCCGCCAGGCACTCAGCGAAATGAACCAAACGACAGACACCCTATCTACCCAGCTTGCAGTAGAAGCTCTGCGCCAACAAGGCATTGACGAAGAAGAAGCAGTAACAATGGCTGCCGATTATGTAGCCAACGTGCAAGCCGCCCGCCAAGTTCTACGGGATGATGTTCAACGCGGTTTCGGTAACAATGGTGGGGAGGAATTCCTCAGCCACATGCTTACCTCAGAATCGTTAGCCGCAATGGGTGGCGCCGAATGGGAAGCCTGGTACAGCCGGATGAACGAATTGTACAGCAATATCCAAAACGGAAATGCTTCCTGGAGCGGGCATCACTGCATCACCAGCCCTGTTTTCTGCACCGCTGCCGTGGTGATGGCCATGACAGCTGACCGGGAGCCACGGGCCTTGATGGCTTTGGGAAGTTGAGGTTATACTAAAATTTCATACGACCAGGTAATGTCTACCGACTTTTCCAGCATCATAGAAACGGAGCATAATTTCTCCATGCTGAGGCGGCACGCACGCTCCGCCTTTTTCTCATCAAGACCACCAAAGAGTTTGTAGTGAACATGGATGGCTTTGAAGACCTTGGGGACAGTATCCACACGTTCACCATTAAGTTCAATCTTGATATCACGCAAGGGCTGGCGCTGCTTATTGAGTAAGTAGATAATATCGATACTGCTACAGCTACCTAGCGCGGCCAGCACCATCTGCATGGGGCGCATCGCAAGGTTGTGGCCACCAATTTCAGGAGATCCATCCGTATGTACGGTGAGGCCATCTTCATTGCTCGCCTGCATATGGAAGGCATCATCTAATCTTTCTAAGGTAACTTTCATACTTGTCTATTTTATTTAGCCAAACACCAAAGGACTAATTTAAGTTGATTATTGGATTTCCAGGATTTTAGTAAAAAAAGAATTAATTCCTACTAGATTAGTTGACTTTTACATTCTACTCCTTTACATTTGCATTCTAATCGGATTTCTCCGGATTTCTGATTTTATACCGAAGGGTTGAGAGATCGGGCTCAATGAAACCCTGGCAACCTTGCTTCCCCTGAAGCAAAAGGTGCCAATCCCGCCGCCTCAGCATATTGCTGAGGGGAAATATAAAATCGGGATATAATGAATCATTTTTCGGCCTCAGCGCCACTTCCAATTTTCTCTTTCCGTTCCATTGTCGAACAGCCTGCTATGGTAGCTTGCTGTTGTTGTTGCTGTTAATTCCATCCTGCGTATACAGGAGGGCTTTAGTTGTTTACCCCAAGGGGTAATTGCTGCTATCGTCTTCTCTATGCAGAACAGGCTATTGCTATTAATTACCCACAAAAACAATAAATGATGTCCAATCTTAGATTTGAAACTTTGCAATTACACGCTGGCCAAGAAGAAGTAGAAGGTACTACTCGCTCTAGAGCGGTGCCTATTTACCAGACGACCAGCTATACCTTTAAGGATTCTGAACACGGTGCCAATCTCTTTGCGCTCAAGGAATTTGGCAACATCTACACCCGCATCATGAACCCTACCACCGATGTCTTTGAGAAGCGAGTAGCAGCGCTGGAAGGCGGTGTTGCTGCGGTGGCTGTTGGTTCGGGGCAAGCTGCACAGTTTATTGCATTGACCAATATTCTCCAGGCAGGCGACAACTTCGTTTCTTCGGCCAACCTTTATGGCGGCACGTATAATCAATTCAAGGTAGCTTTCAAACGCTTAGGCATAGAAGCGCGGTTTACAAAGGGAGAGAACCCTTCTGATTACGAACGCCTGATCGACGAAAATACCAAAGCTATTTATTTCGAAAGCATCAGTAACCCCCGCTTCAGCGTCCCGGATTTCGCAGGCATCATTGAAGTTGCCCAGCAGCACGATTTGCCTGTAGTCGTTGACAATACTTTTGGTGCGGGCGGCTACCTCTGCCAACCTTTAAAGCATGGTGCCAACGTGGTTGTAGAATCAGCAACTAAATGGATCGGCGGGCATGGCACCAGTATTGGTGGCATCATTGTCGATGGAGGTAACTACAACTGGGGCAATGGTAAATTCCCTCAATTCAGTGAACCTTCTGAAGGTTACCACGGCTTGGTATTTTCTGATGTCTTTGGTGTAGATGGGCCTTTTGGCAATATTGCTTTTGCGATTCGTGCCAGAGTAGAAGGTCTACGTGATTTTGGCCCAGCCCTTAGTCCTTTCAATTCCTTTTTGCTTTTGCAAGGATTGGAAACATTGAGCTTGCGCGTACAACGCACAACCGACAATGCGCTAGCCCTAGCAACCTGGCTCGAACAGCATCCACAGGTAGAGCAGGTCAATTACCCGGGGCTACCCTCCCACCCCAATCACAAAAATGCGCAAAACTTTTTGCAGAATGGTTTTGGTGGGGTTCTGAGTTTCACCCTCAAGGGCAACCAGCAGCAATCAACTCAGCTGGTTGATAGTCTTCAACTGGTTAGTCACCTTGCTAATGTCGGGGATGCCAAAACACTGATTATTCAGCCAGCAGCAACCACTCATCAGCAGTTGTCAGCAGAAGCTCAGATCCAGGCGGGCGTATTGCCCAACTTGTTGCGTGTAAGCGTAGGTATTGAGCACATTGATGATATCAAGGCCGATTTTACGCAGGCTTTTGCCAAAATTGGAACGCCTGTAACGGTATAAGTTTATAGAATGGCATAAGGGGCTCAATGGCAAGGAGAAAGAATCCCCCTTTTTTAACTCCAACTTGGGCTGCCTTATGTCCTTCTATCATTCATGGTTTCCTGATCACTTTCAACTCTTTCCTCTATGCGGTATTTGCATTTCGATCAACCTTTCACTTTAGAGTCTGGCGAGCAGCTTCCTCGGATCACGATGGCGTACCAAACATTTGGAACCCTTCATCCCGCCAAAGACAACGTGGTATGGGTTTGCCATGCACTCACCGGAAATACCAATCCGGTAGAATGGTGGCCTGGACTAGTTGGTAAAGGGGAGACTATTGATCCTGATCGGCATTTTATCGTTTGTGCCAATATTTTGGGTTCCTGCTACGGCAGCACAGGGCCTGATGATTGGCGCCCTGACACCACTACTCCTTATGGTTTGGATTTCCCCAGAATAACAACCAGAGATTTAGCCAAAGCGCATGAATTGCTCGCTATACATTTGGAAATTGATCAAATACAACTAGGGATTGGCGGTTCACTAGGAGGACAACAATTGGTAGAATGGGCCGTATTGTTTCCCCATCGGTTTCGGCACCTGTGCTTACTGGCTACCAATGCCCGCCACTCTCCCTGGGGCATAGCCTTTAATGAAGCGCAAAGAATGGCCATGCAAGCTGATGCAAGTTTTGGCGACGGCACCAAGGAAGGAGGCCGCAAAGGCCTGGCCACCGCTCGTGCCATTGCGATGCTTTCTTATCGGCATTATCAAACCTATGACAACAGCCAGGCAGAAACAGATGATAATAAAACAGATAATTTCCGCGCCAGCAGTTACCAGCAATACCAAGGCGAAAAATTCTGGCGCAGGTTCAGTCCTCAATCTTATTGGGTACTCAGTAAAGCCATGGATGCGCATAATGTAGGACGTGGACGCGGCAATATTGCTAAAGCCTTAGAGAGCGTCACCGCAAAAACACTGGTCATTGGTATTGATAGTGACCTGCTTTTTCCTGTCACGGAACAATCTGAACTAGCAGAACACATTCCTGATGCACGTTTTGAAGTCATTAACAGTGATTTTGGTCATGATGGCTTTTTGACCGAAACCAAGGCCATCAGTAACTTGTTATATGACTTTATGCAAGGTGCCTTAACCGGAAGAACCGCTTCGCCAAGGTTGCGAAAAAACGTAGCCTTCAAACAGAACCTCGTTCTTCCTGGCAGCGAGAGTTTCTAAGCATTTTTAATAAAAATTTCCTTCAAAAAACCATAACAAATGTCTTTACGATTAGGGGACGATGCTCCCAACTTCAAAGCAGCAACCACCCAAGGAGAGATAGATTTCTACGATTGGGCTGGCGACAACTGGGTTGTTTTTTATTCTCACCCAGCAGATTTCACGCCTGTTTGTACAACCGAACTAGGGCGTACGGCGGCACTTAAAGAAGAATTTGCAAAACGAGGCGTAAAGCCCATCGCGCTCAGTGTTGATCCATTAACCGATCACCACGAGTGGATCAAGGATATTGAAGAAACACAGGAAGTGAAGATGAACTTCCCTGTTATCGCTGATCATGACCGTAAAGTTGCAGAACTCTACGATATGATCCACCCCAATGCGACGACCAAAGTGACCGTGCGCTCCGTATTTGTGATTGACCCCGACAAGAAGGTTCGTCTTACCCTGACCTACCCTCCTAGTACTGGCCGCAATTTCCATGAGATCCTACGTGTTATTGATTCCTTGCAGTTAACGGATAACTACAGTGTAGCTACCCCTGTCGACTGGGAACACGGGCAAGATGTAGTGATCTCACCTAGCATTGCTGATGCTGATATTCCTGCGAAATTTCCCAAAGGGCATACTAAGATCAAGCCTTACCTACGGACTACGCCACAACCTAATATTGATTAATTAGCTCTAATCTGACCGTCGATGGCAGCATTAAACGGTCATTTTACCGCAAAAGCAATACTTCAAGCCCCTGCTACAGAACAGCGGGGGCTTCTTTTTTTAACACTTATACCTATCTTCGAGCCGGAAACATAGCAGGCAAACCAACTAATTATTTTCAAGCCTGACCTCTAATTAATATCAATACGATTTTATGCGGTATTACCTATTTCTACTTTTGACCCTAGGGTTGGTCAATTATAGTACGGCTCAACAGAGCGATAAAGCACCGGAGTTTTCATTCAATGAATACGATATCCGGACTCAAATGGAATTTCTTGCGAGTGATGCACTCGAAGGTCGTCGTACCGCTAGTCGCGGAAACGATATGGCAGCAGAGTACATTGCTGCCCACTTGCGCGCCTATGGTTACGCGCCTCCTGCAGGTATGAGCGACCATTTTCAGCGCATCCCTTTTGCGGCAACCCAACCTCCTGTCTCTTCTTCTATGACGGTAAATGGGGCTAGTCTACAGGCTGGAAGTGATTTCATCATTCTTTCGGGCCCGGCTGTAACGGCTAAAGCCAAAGGTATTTTTGCCGGCCACGGCTGGGTAGATGCCGAAACGAGCCATGATGACTATGCTGGCTTGGATGTGGAAGGAAAAGTCGTTTTTGTCTTGCCTGGCCCTCCGGGAGCAAAAGACCCTGGTAGTATTGTTGGCGCCATGAGTGCAAAGCGTAAACTAGCGGAAGAGCGTGGAGCAATAGCATTGGTAGAACTCTACCAATTGCCTTTCCCTTGGGAAATGTTTGCGGGTTACTTCGGCGGAGAATCGCTACAAGTAATGGAAGAAGAGGAAGAAGAGAGCACCATCACCTACGCTTGGTTGAACAAGGTGGATGCGCTTTCCTTTACGGATATTCAGACAGCCAAAAAGCTGAAAGTTCAGTTGAGTTCAACTGGATTTATTCGTAATAAAGTTCAATCACAAAATGTCGTTGGTGTTTTGGAAGGTACTGATCCTGAACTCAAGGACGAGTACCTCTTGATCACTGCACACTATGACCATGTTGGTGTAGGTAAGCAAGGTGGGCAATACACTGAAACAGATAGCATTTTTAACGGTGCTCGCGACAATGCCTTTGGTACTATCGCTTTGCTCAATACTGCCCGGGCATTGGCAGAAATGCGTCCTAAGCGCTCCATCATTGTTCTAGCTGTAACCGGCGAAGAAATTGGCCTATTAGGTAGCGCATATTACGCTGATCATCCGCTGATTCCGTTAGATAAGGTGATCTTCAACTTCAATACCGATGGCGCTGGATACAGTGATACCGGAGCCGTATCCATCTTTGGTTGGAACCGCACAGGAACCAACGAGATGCTCGAAGCCGGAGTAGCACCTTTCAATTTAAAGATCATCGGAGACCCTGCACCAGAGCAAGGCTTATTCGATCGTTCTGATAATGTTTCTTTTGCCCGTAAGGGAATTCCTGCATTAACCTTCAGCCCTGGATTTTCAGAGTTTGACGCAGAGATTCTAGAACACTACCACCAGGTAAGTGACGAGGCATCAAGCATAGATTACGCTTACCTAAAGGTTTACTGTCAGGCTTTTGCCCACAGCTGTCGGGTTATTGCCAACAGTTCTAAACTCCCCGTTTGGGCCGAAGGTGACAAATACGAAGAAGCTGGAAAGGAACTGTACAAGAAGGATTAAAAGTTTCTTTTAAGAAAAACGCGCTGTCCGGGAAATCCTGGACAGCGCGTTTTTTTTTTAAACAAAGGGTGATCCCTCCTATTGGCAAATCATCGAAGTGCTATTGTTTATATCACCACGCTTAACACCTACGACTGAAACATTTAGTGACTCTGTGAGGCTAGGTATTTCAATAAGGTTATCACACCCTGGCGCATTTACCTCATCAAAACCCCAGGAAGGCACGATGAAGGCGGTGTCTATCTGAAGAATGAGTTTACGAATCAAGATCATATCCAATGTCGTGAGCGTGCCAGAACCATTGACATCGCCTGCCCATAGTGCGTAAGGAGTAAGTGGATCGATTCCCAAAACCATTCTCGCAATGAGTACCAAGTCAAAGGTGGAAGTACCATTGAGGTAGGGGCCTTCTTTAAAAAACCGTAAGGTATAATCCGTACCATCAGGTACATTTGTCAGCGCAAAGGTGCCATCCTCTTCACTAAAATCCTGTCGGAGAACCTGATTATTCTGGTCAATTAACTCTACCAATACATTACATACCGGCAAGGCGTTTGGCAATACGATATCGCCACTGATGGTGTTTTGTGCAAAGCCTGCCATTGGAAGAAAAACAGCAAGCAAAAGATATTTATAGTTAGTCATTAGATTAGAAGTTTTTGGATGATAGAATGATTATTCGGATACGCTACACCTTAGTCGCTCCCCGTCCTTCATGGCGGGTACGATCTCTTGCCCTAGAGGACAAAGAACCTTTTAACGATACTCATTTATCGTAATGCCACTAAGGAACAGCACGAAAATAAAACGTGATTTTCTGCGCAATACTAAGTCTTGCGTCCTCTATTTATTCACAGTTATTTGCAGAGTTATTGACATCACCCTTCTTGACACCAATAAAGTTGAAATCCAATAGATCAGCCGTAAGGGTAAAGGGAAATTCGGTAGCGGGGAGTGTATTGCCCTCACTGAAGAAAAACCAGTTCTGCCCAGGAAAATCGGTACTCTGAGCATAGACTACAGACTGGATGATCATAAGATCTGTAATAGAAATATCTCCAGATTCGTCCACGTCCGCAGCAGCAATACTGTAGGGGCTACCAAAAGGCTGCACATCCAACATATGCTTAGAGATCAACACCAAGTCGAATGTAGAGACGCCATTTAAGGCTGCACCATCTTCTTTGTCCAGGCGGAGCGAGTAATCGACACCGCTGTCCAAACCAGAAAAAGCATACTGACCATCACAATCTACCGATTGAGAGCTGATAACACTTCCGTCAGCAGCTAGCAAATCAATAGTAAGGCTACCAATCGCTTCCCCGTTAGAGGCTTCAACGGTACCAGCCACGGTAAAGGGTTGAGCAAAGCTTGCAACCGAAAGCAACAAAGGAACTACAAACAAGATATATCGTAACATGAATTTATTTTTTGTGGGATTAAAGTAAGTTTCAGAGAGAGCGCCAAACGTAATCTGGAATTAGAACTTAACGACCTTTTCGTAAAGGCTTCCTTCCGCGGTTTGCAATTGGAGGTAGTATACTCCAGCTGGGTAGCTACTCAAGTCCAATTCGTTGTTATCTATTTTCTGCGAAAGCAAGCGTTTGCCATTAACATCGGTCAGGCGGATACTTTCAACAGCTACGTTCCCGCTTTTAATTTTCAAGGGGCCGGTTGTTGGGTTAGGCAGTACACTTATGTCATTTGCCCAAATCGGTGTATCGGTATCTGTAACACCTTCTACCAATGTGACCGTCTGTTTCGGAGCCGTAGGCAACTGTTGTTCACTAAAGTTGATCAAAGTCACGTCTTCTATAACGATAGGAACCATCACGTCGACCAAGCCACGGAGGATGACGTCTTCCATGATGATGATCAACTCGCCAATGGTGCCTTCTCCACTCATCTCTTGGCCATCCGTCCGAACCATCGCCACTTCTACCCTACCCTGGGCGGGGTAATCGTGGTACATCAGCAGTAGGTTGTCATTTTCAACACCCATCCATCCATCAGCATTGATTTGCAGGGAACCAGGGGTTATCATTTCCGCTGGGTAACGAATGGTAAACGCTATACCATAAGCATCATTTATCGCCTCGTCGGGAACACCCAAAATGATGGGTAACCTTGCTGTGGCACCCGCTTGTACGGTATCAGCTTGTACAAAGAAAGGTGAGCCTGTAAAGAAGTCTTCCGGGGTACCCGGAGCAAAGTTTTCCGCTTCCAAGCCCCAATTCAATGACAATGCCAAAGTATCAAGTCCGTTTACTATACCATCACCATTGGTATCAGCATGCCGGTAATTGACCTCAGAAGCAGGTGTTTGCGCTGCCCAGCCTTCTGCATATTGGGCCAACCACTGTAAAGACGGGTTATTACGTACTGCTCCTTCGCTACCAAAACCTAAACCTATAGGCAGTAAATCAAGGTTATTGGCTACGCCATCGTCGTTCGTATCGCCAGGCCATACCAAGCCGTCAGCACTAATGGTAATTTCTCCATTGACCGCAACAAAAGGCAACAGCATATTGTCACGAATAAACTCGATAGCGGTAGGTTGTCCAGAGAAAATCACGCCAGCTGGGCCTTCTGTAGCTTGGGCCGTAAAGCACAATTCAAAAAGTGGTGTTCCTTCCGGCAAGCTTACCGATTCGGCTACATTGCCAATCCAGGATAAACTCAGCGTACCATTTTCTGCAAGAACATTGAAATTACTTTCTTGCAACCATGGCAAATTGTCCAGGATCACTAGCTCATCAAAAATCAGGCGATTAACATCCCAATTAATGCTAAACTGCATCCCAACAATCTGTGAAAATTCAACCGCTTCTACCGGTACACAGACAGTAGCTCCCGGCTCTACACCAGCGCTGGCAATTCGTAGACTGGCTAGCTCAGGTGCTTCTCCATCAATGGTAATCGTACCAGCTTCTGTCTGTATAATCGGGTTTTCATAATTGGCATCAACGGCTTCCACAGGTAGCACTACCGTAGAAAAATCAATAGGGTAAGTACCTGCCCCGCCAATTGCTGTAAAGCACACTTCTGCAAGTACAGCCTCATTGCCAAGGCTAACTCCTGTGACATTTGTATTGCTCCAGAGCATCCGCAAGCGGCCTTCTCCTTGTGCTTCTGCCAAACTTCCAAAGCTGGACACCGTTAAATTGGGGAGATTTAGCGATTGTACCCCCGTAAATTGCAGGGCCTCTTCATCCCACGTCAGAGTAAGTTGATGGCCAATTAAGTTTGTAAAATGATTCGCCTTCAGCGGAACACAAAATTGATCGCCGATACTCACATTGGCATCATCTATCTGGAAGGTAAGGTCACCCATCGTGGTAGGATCATTGAGCTGTAGCTGTGCGCCCGTTGTCGTAGCAGAAATAACATCGTTACTGGTGTTGATTACCTCCAGTGGTGTAGGTGAATTGGTAAAGACAACGTTCGTGGTAGCACTCGCTGTACTACTTACCTCTAGGCAAAGTTCAAAGAGTACACTATTGTCCGGAAGGCTCTCGCCATTGATTAAGTCGGGAGACAACCAGGAAACTGTTAACAGGCCATCCTCTACCAGGCTAGTGCCAAAATTACTCGTCGTAAGCCCGTTTAGTAAGAGATTATCAACACCTGTGTAAGTCAGTAAATTTTCGTCCCAACTCAGCGTAAACTGAGTGCCATTGATGGCCGTAAACTGATCAGCACGTACAGAAAGGCAAATATTCTGCCCAACAAACAAGTTACTGGTCGCCGGAGTAAGGAAAAATGCGGGATTATCATCGCTACAATCCACAACCATCCCCTCTATTACTGAAGTACAACCAGAAGCACTCGTAATGGTGACACTGTAGCTGCCATTATCTGGAACGGTAATCGCAGAAAACTGGTCACTCACCTGGGTCTCACCAGTGCTCCAATCAAAGGTATAAGGACCATCAGCATTGTTCCAAATTACCGCAGTGATATCCGCGAAATAAGCTCCATCCACTAAACTACACTCGATGTTATAAGCAAGAATCATCTCCTCACTACTGATCGTATAGCTTTCCGTCGCCGTACAGCCAGAAGCGTTGTTCGTGATGGTTACGGAATATATACCATCATCAAGATCATTAATACTATTGGTGGTAGCTCCGTTTGACCATAAAAAACTATAGTCATCTTCCGATAGCAATACTTCAATACTACCGATTGATTCTCCGCAGTTGTTTCCTGTCACGGTTGCATCTACCGTAAAGGGCGTTGCCAATAGAAAGTTGGTAAAAATAGCAGAACAGCCTGCCCCATCTGTAACGGTAACCGTATAAAAACCGGGGGGTAGGTTGCTTGTCGTTGCTGTTGTTGCACCATTCGACCAAAGGTAAGTAAATGGCCCTGTGCCACTGCCCATGTCAATATTAATGGTCAGTGCACCATCATTGCTACTTTCACACGAAGGGGTGACAGTGGTAAAGTAGCCTTGGATATTACTCAATCCTTGCACTGTTGCAGTACCACTTACACTACAACCCAAAGTGAGGTCTGTCACTGTTAAGCTATAAGTACCAGCAAGTAGGTCAGACAAGTTGGCCGCTGTACTTCCATTACTCCATAAGTAACTATACGTACCAGAACCACCACTAAGACTGCTCGTTACTGCGCCGTCGGGCATGCCTCCACATTCGTCCGCATCTACAGCCAGTGTAAGGTCAAGCTCTGAGTTGGATGACACATAAAAGTCGCCATTGACGGTATTTCCGCTGCCATCTGTTAGGGCCAATTGGTAAACACCACTGTTTAGGCCCGTAATTTCGGCGGTATTGGCATTAAACCCTTCCGGGCTGGTCCATTGGATTAAAAATGGTGCCGTTCCTGAAGGTGCAATATTGATACTCCCCAAGGCAGGGTTGTTACAAGCTTGCCCGTACAAGCACGCACTGGTGAGGCCAGGAAAATTAGCAGGCGAAGCTACCGTAGGGTCAACTACCGCATGGAGGAAATAGTAATTATCTACCAAGACACTTTCTTCTTTGATAATCTCTACAAGGAAATCATCCGGGCTGCTAATACTTAAAGCCGCCGCAGAGGTGGCATCTATCCGCATCCGCAGGCTGTAGAGCACGTCATTGTCCTGGAGCGTTAAGCCATCAAGGCTTGGTTCGACAAATAAAAAATTGAGTTTTCCCTGGTTCAACTGAGCTGGAGCTAAGTTGAAATTCGCAGGCGTAAAAGGAAGCGCAGGATTGTAAAGAATTTCTACAAAACTCAACTCCTGTGGATTCCAGTTTTGTTGGTACTGTAGCGCGATTATGTCTTCGAATTGGCGTACCGTTACATCAATAGTGACGGTATCCCCCGTTTCAGCCTCCGCGGATGAGAGGACTAGTCCAAAACTACAGTTGTTTTCCTGGGCACTTAGTGCCAGAAAACAAAGAGAGTAGGCAAATAGCAATAGAGGTCTTAACATCTTTAATATTTTATGGGATTGCTTGTATTTGAAATAAAAAAACAAAGAAATCGAGCTATTCTCAAGCCGATGATACAAATGTAGTCTCAAGTAGCATTAAAAAACACTACATTTATCTTTGATTATAGAATTAAACAAAGCACACTAAATACATAAAAACCTAAATACCAGTGTTTTATTTAAAATAAATATAGATGAAGAATACGCTTCTTATTCAAGTACTTCAACAATTCTCACCTGTACAAATAAAATCTTGGACTGACTATTGTCAATCATCTTATCATTTGACGAATGTAAATCTACAAAAGCTCAGTCAAGTGCTCCAGTCACACATCAACCAACGTGGTGCTACCTTACTAGACAAACAGGCAACCTGGCAGCAGCTACACCCTGATAGTGTCTATCGGGCAAGTACTATGAATAATTACCTGTCGGATTTACTACAGGCGACTTATGCCTTCTTAGCCCACGATGAACTCCAAAGAAAGGAAGACACTTCGTTTCCACTCCAAATACAAGCCTTACTCGACCTTGGTCTTCCGCTTGTTGCACAACGCATCCTTAAAAAATGGAAAAGTAAATGGGAAGGCCATCCCGAACAGGGGGCTACTGCCCTGAATATCCGCTACCAAATTGCCAGTTTTGAAGACACCATAGAGCTGTTGGCCTCTAAGCGAAAACACACCACTACGCTGCAACGAAAGAGCCAATTACTGGATCAGTACTATACGCTTGAACAATTGGTCAACTATTGCAACATGCTTAGTCGACAGCATATCGTCCAGGGGCAATATGACCTTCCCTACCTGAAGGAGATTTTCAATAAGGTAGAGGCCAGCGACCAGTCCTTACCCTACCAGTCGGCCATTAATATTTATATGGCACTTGCTCGATTATTACAATCTGAGAATGATGATGCCTCCTTCCCTTTTTTAGAAGAGCAGTTGGAAAAATATCCAGACGCGCTCCCTCCCGCAGAAAAACGGACAGTCTACAATTTCCTCCTCAACTACTGTGTCCAACGCATCAATTTGGGAGAAACCCATTATTATCAAAAGGTACTGGCCATTTATCGTAGCCTCTTGGAAGAACAATTGCTGTTACAGGATCAGCGAATTTCTCAATGGACTTATACCAATATCATTACCTCTGGCAGTCGTCTAAAAGCTTGGGAATGGACAGAGAATTTCCTGGAAACCTATCGTGCCTACCTCCCCGCCCAAGATCAGTACAATGCCTATCATTACAACTTGGCGGCACTGCGTTATGAACAAGCTAATTACGACATAGCGCTCCAGGGCCTCCATCAGGTAGAATTTACCGATGCTTTCTATCACTTGGGTGCGAAATCCATTCAGCTAAAAATATATTACCAAAAGGAAGAAACATCCTCCTTTCAAGCCCTGCTTTTCGCTACGCGCCAATTTGTAAGCCGCAATCGCCAATTGAGCAGCCTGAAAAAGAATGCTTACCTCAATTTCCTCAAGCTCATCAAGCAGTTATTTGACTTGCGCTATGAAGCAAAATACTGGAATTTGGAAAAACAACAACACCGCATTCAAAAACTACAAGATCGGCTCAGCAATAAAGCATACACTGCCAATTACAAAGATTGGTTAAGCCAAGAGCAAGAAAAACTACTTGAGAAAACTTCAAGTAACCCTTAACTTAGTCTCCTATCTGATATTGCAAGCCAGTGTTTCCTTCGCACCATCTTTGGTCATCAAAAAGCCGCGTAGTTCGTCACCAACGACCACTGGGCCTACACCAGCGGGCGTACCCGTGTAGATGTAATCCCCCATTTGTAGTTTAAAATACTGTGATACAAAGCAGATAATATCCTGGAAAGAAAACAGCATATCTTTCGAGAAACCATGCTGCACGCGCTCACCATTTTTCTCCAGGTAAAACTCAATATTAGACAACCCTGGCAAAGTATCTAGGCTTACAAAGTCACCAATGACGGCAGAACCATCAAACCCCTTAGCTAATTCCCAGGGTTGCCCTTTGGCTTTGAGTTCCAATTGCAGGTCTCGGGCGGTAAAGTCTATGCCCAAGCCAATTTCCTGGATATAATCAAGCGCAAACTCAGGTTGAACGTGGCGCCCATTCTTCCCTATCTTCAAGACGATTTCTGCCTCGTAGTGCAAATCTTTTGTGAACTCAGGAAAATAAAAAGGCTTGCGGTTGATCAAAAGCGCCGAAGCAGGTTTCATAAATACCACAGGCTGTGCAGGAATCGGATTATTTAATTCCTTAGCATGCGCGGCGTAATTGCGACCAATACAGATTATCTTCATTTTTACAGGAATTTTTTCATACGTAAATGGATAGTAAACCCATCTCCGCTCAAGATAGACAATTCAGCTCCTAATCGCTGAGCTCGCATTCTGAGGTTGGCTAACCCTTGGCCTTTCTTGCCCTTTTTAGTTGTGTTCTCTCCATCTCCTACCCCATCATCCTTGATGAGCAATTCAAAATGATTACCACGGTTCCCCATCCATATATCAACATGCGTAGCTTGGGCATGCTTCGCTACATTATTGATAGCTTCTTTGTAGATAAAGTAAATATTTTGGCGAATATTAGCAGGAATTGGGCCGTCGGTCTCCATTTGGTGCGTCTCCAAGTGATAACGAATTTCAATGGGTAAAAGCACTTCGTCTGCGTGTTCCTCCATTCTGTTGATCAATTCCCTTAGTCGATCTCGGCGGGAATCGATTGACCAAATCACATCGCTCATTTTTGACATGGCACGCTGGCTGGCTTGTCGGATATTTTGCAACTTCAAATCCAGTGTTGGCTCGCTGATTTGCGACCTCAGCAATTCTGACTGTAAGGAAATACCAGCCAACAAGCCGCTAACTTCATCATGAAGGTCGCTGGCAAGCTGTGTTCTTAACCTTTCCATGCGTAATTTTTCCTCTAGGCGATAACGTAAAACACCATAGACCAAAGCTGCAAGAAACAATGCCAGCACCATTAAAAACCAAGTTCTCTTATAGAAAACTTCTTCCACTGACATATTGAGCACCAGCGATTTATTGCCCCAGTTCCCATTAGGGTCAGCGCCTTGTACATAAATTTTATAAGTGCCTGACTTTATATCATTATACCTCAAACTTCGATCACCTTTGAGATAAATCCACTCCTGGTCTGGATCATCGCCTATACGGTAACGAAACTGATTATTGGCTGTAGGCGTATAAATCGGCAAAGCAAAATCGAAGCTGAAATAGGAAAAGTGAGGTTCGATAACAATCGAAGGATTCTCCAAAAGGTTTGCCGATACGATGATGGTAGAGTCCAGCTTACTATTATAATGAGAAAAGCTGGTCAGCAGTACCTGTGGAATATCTCTACTCACTAGCAGCTCATCCTCCTTAAATGCGTTTATACCATTTACTCCACCAAAATAATAATGACCATCTTCTGCCTTTAAAGCAGAAAAACGATTGAACTCATTGTGGCTTAAGCCATCGATCTGAAAAAAGCTGCGGGAATCATCTCGATCTGGTGTAAAATAGGACAATCCGTTATAGGTACTTATCCATAAAGCCCCAGGGCCGCCTGGCAAAATACAGGCTATCGTATTAGAAGCCAAGCCATCTTTTGTCGTATATGATTCCCAATGGCCTGTTGCTTGATCATAAGAAGAAAGGCCATTGAGTGTACCTATCCAAAGCGTATTATCCCTGTCCAAAAACAGTGAGAAAATAATATTATCTGCCAATTTCACAGATACTGCATCAGGGGCATTGGTATCACTTCCACGAATAAACCGCTGCCAGCTGCGATCATTTCTATTTACTACAAACAAGCCTTGCTCGGTACCCACCCAAATCGTCTCCGCATCAATCAATATGTACCTAATATGAGTTGCCGAAAAAGGATTTTCTCCCTGGTTATCGACAAAGCGTTTAAACACCTGCTCTTCCTTATTGAAGAAAACCAAAGCTCCTCGGTTTTCATTTGATCGCGCGCCAAGAATAAAGTTGTCGTTGTCTATTTGGGCGTATGCAGTAAAGGCATCAGGATATTCAAAAATCCGGTTATTACAATTCTCCAAATCATATTGATGCAGGTAACCAATTTTTCGATCAGTTCCATCACCTGTAACACCCCATAAATAACCTGCAGGATCGTACCAAATACCCTGACAGTTATTGTAATCGAGGAAATTACCATACTTATCATGTAAACGTATCGTATCAATCAGGTCCGTAGAAGAATCAAGCCTATACCAGGCTAATACCTCCCTGGAAAAATAAATACTCCCTTCGTCATCAGCACAAATTCCACGCATGGAGTATCCCCGCTGGTCTTCTCCAATACGCTGACTTATATAACGTTGCAATCGTGTGGTGGTATTCTGCACCACTTTCAAACCTGTATCAGTGCCTATAAAAATGGTGCGAAAGAAATCTTTACTATGAAGACTCAATATATAATTACCTACTTCAAGTAAATGGCTAAAATCAAAAATTCCCCCCTCTTTACTCAGGCAAAAAAGTTGCGTACTAAAAGGGAAATTACCATTAATGTCTGCTTGCGAAAAGATCAAATTACCACTATTATCCTCCCAAACATCACCATAGTCATGGTCCACGGAAATACCACTGTAAAGTTGCAGACTATCCGCTTCTCCCTTGAGATTAAACAAACCTGGTATATTTCTGAAAGCCAACCAAATTTTTCGGTTCTGATCCTCATAGAGAATCGTTAAGTCTTTTGTATTTAGTGATTGCCCAGTTATTGTTTGATCGTTATACTTTACCTCCTTGGTATCTGGTCGCCAAGTCCGTAAACCATGTTCTTCGTCATACAAGACAACTTTCCCGTGGCTATCCACGAGAATATCTATAAGCGGATATTGTCGATCCCAATGTTCAGACAATCGGCAAACCTCTGTGAACGACTGTAAATCGTAGTCATAGACAGATACTGCTGTAAAATTATCTGATTTAGAAACGACAAAAACATTGCCTGCTCCGTCAACAAAAAAGTTCCTGGCCTGCCCTTCAATTTGCAGTGTCACTTCCACTTTCTTTACCTCGAAACTCTTAGGGTCGAAAATATCAAATGACGAATAAAGGTCTTCGAAAAAAACGAGTAACCGATTATCCGGAGACTGGGCGATGTCCTTTATATTTGACTGTGAAAGGCGGTTTATCTGTGGTATCTTCTGGCTATTAGAGAAGGTAACAAACTCGTACCCATCAAAACGGTTAAGCCCATTTCCGGTAGCGAGCCATATCAAGCCCAATTCATCGACTTCAATATCACTAACCAAACGATTCGAAAGCCCCTCACGGATTGCATAAGCATCAAAAATCAACCCCTGAGCAGAGAGCCCCCAGCTGTTGCTCAAGCACAGAAAAAGACACAAAAGGGCCAGCGGCGTGTCAAAAAAACGTATCCTTGATTTTCTAAATATCACCATCGAGTTTCTTCCGTATTACCTCTGCTTTACTGTTCACTTGCAAGGTTCGGTATATTTTTTTGATATGATCTCTTACGGTTTCCACCGAGATAATAAGTTTGTCAGCAATCATTTTGTAGCTCAATCCGTCCGTCAATAATTCTACAATCTGATGCTGTCGTGGTGTAAGTACAGGGTTAGCAGTAGCGCGATCAGGAGGCGCAAAATGCTGAATCACCTTTCGAGCAATTCCTGGCGACATGTAAGATTCGCCTCTGGAGACCATTGTCACAGCTTCCCGTAAAATAGGTGGGCTGGCTTTCTTTTTTGAGATATAAGCTACTGCGCCAGCACAGAGAGCTTTGAAGATATCATCCGAGCTGTCTTTATTCGTCAGCATGATAATATCCAAATTCGGGCGGCGCTCTTTGAGGTAACGAATCCCTCGTAGGCCGCTCATTCCTGGCAAATTGATATCCAGCAACAAGGTCGTCAACTTGACATTGGGCGTCAAATCCTCCAACGCGTCTTCAAGCGTTTGTGCTTCGAGGGTAATATCAATATCCGGATTACCCGAAAATGTTTCGCGAATGCTTTGCAGCATTAATCCTTCGTCTTCGATAATGCCTAAATGAATCATTGTTCAAGGGTTTCAATGGTGATCAATCAAGATAAGATCGCAGTCATTCTAAGCTCGCCTCTATATAAGAAAAGGAATTGAATTTAAACGTTTCTTATCCTGAATCGATATTGTGCCCCAAATTACGGAAAACTTTAACCGTTTTTTGGTAATGAGAGCGCTGGCAACTATGTTTGTATGTCCTGACCCGGCTAACTCACTGTTAGCGTCACCAAATTAGTAAGTATTATGCTAAATGCAAAAATTGCCGGTATCGGCTACCACGTTCCTGACAATATTATTACCAACGACGACCTGGCAAAAGTCATGGACACCAATGATGAATGGATTAGAGAGCGTACCGGTATCGAAGAACGGCGTTATGCTACCAAACACAAAGAAACAACCACTACCTTGGGGGCTAAAGCCGCCGTACAAGCCCTGGCCGACGCAGGTGTAGATAAAGAGGAAGTAGACTTCATTATTTTTGCGACCCTCAGTCCTGACTATTATTTCCCTGGATGTGGGGTTTTGCTACAACGCGAACTAGGCATCACCAACACCGAAATAGGTGCGCTAGACATACGCAATCAGTGTTCCGGATTTATTTACGGGCTTTCTATTGCTGACCAGTTCATCAAAACCGGCATGTACAAAAACATCCTTCTGGTAGGTGCTGAAATGCATTCTATGGGATTGGATTTCAGTACTCGCGGACGAAATGTGACCGTTATTTTCGGTGATGGTGCTGGCGCCGTGCTGCTGCAACCTACAGAGAATAAAGACCAAGGTATCCTCACCACCAAGCTCCATAGCGATGGCACTTACGCAGAGAAGCTCGCCTTCATCAACCCCGGAGCTCACGGTGGCTATCACCATGAACAAGCTGGAGAAGAGTACGACTACGGCTACCCTGACACAAATCAATACGGGGAGATGTTCATTACTCCTCGTATGCTTGAAACGGGCCAATATTACCCCAACATGGAAGGCCAATTTGTCTTCAAGTTAGCGGTACGAAAGTTCCCAGAAGTTATCCACGAGGCACTTACGGCTGTAGGCCTGAAAACCGATGATATTGATATGCTGGTGCCTCACCAGGCCAATCTTCGTATTGCTCAATTTGTACAAAGAACGCTCAAATTGCAAGACAATCAGGTTTGGAATAACATCCACAAATACGGCAACACCACTGCAGCGTCTATTCCTATCGCATTGGCAGAAGCCGTACAGGCAGGTGACGTAAAAAGAGGAGATCTCGTTTGTCTGGCTGCTTTCGGTAGTGGTTTCACCTGGGGGTCAGCATTGATTAGGTGGTAGATTAAAATCAGAGTTCGGAAGTGGGAAGTGGGAATTACCTAGGAGTATCCAAAGGCATCGGGTAGTGCTGAAAGTGTGTCGGCGCTACCCTGATTCGTATAAATACATTCATGCAGTTACACAAAAACAACACCTACCTAAATCCGGCTTCAAATACCAAGTCCTCCAGAAATTTCGTTTTTAGCATGAACCAAAATTACCTTGTTCATGCGCATCCTTACTTTGAGCTTATTCCTATTGCTATCTATTCCCTCTTTTGCTCAGGGAGACCCTGCCGCGACGGAGGAGCAATACGAATCTTCCTATGAATGGAGAGTGCGCCAGGAACGACTTTTCGGCGTTTACATCCCCAGTGATTTAGGGGAGGTTTTCAATCAGCTCAACCAATTATCAGAAGCATCGGGAAGAGAAAATTTCCAACGACTCAGTGAACAAGGCGCAGCTACCAAGCCTTTTTTCGGGCTAGGCCGATGGATGTCTCATAACTGGGGCTTTTACGGAGGTTCAAGATTGACCGCCTACCTCAATCAACTCAACCTTTACCACCCCGACGATATGACACGCTTTCTATTAGTGATGTACCACCGGCACCTCAATAAAAAGCCCCTTGATCCTCGCCCCGTTGTAGAAGGACTCCTAAACCTGCGTCGGGAGCAAGAACAGCAACAAGTACTGGATAGAGGCGAAGTCATCTACGAGGAAAGCAGAACACTTGACTCCATCCCTGGGGGACAATAAAAACAGCAAGGTCATGCCTCTAACATGAGTCATCCCGAATTTTGATTATCATCAAAATCCGTGCTGACCAACNNGTTAAAAACGAAACCCCATGATTTCACTAATCGAAATCACGGGGTTTCGTACAAAAAGTCAGATAAAACATTCTTTTCAGATGTTTAATGACCCTTTCTAAATTAAAGTCAGGCTGGATTTTGGCTGAGGCCAAAATTCGGAATGACTCATCTTTTCAATTATACAATTACTTCATTCCGTCGTAAACGTCCATTACGGCTTTTACGTGCTTTGAAGAAGTATTCATCAATTCCTGCTCGTCTTCGTTAAGATCAATTTCCAGGAGTTGCTCGATACCGTTGGCACCCAATTTCACAGGTACGCCTAGGTAAACCTCTTTTTGATCGTACTCGCCATTGAGCAAAGTACAACAAGGGAAAATACGCTTTTCGTCACGTACAATAGCTTCTACCATTTGAGCTGCTGCTGCGCCTGGTGCATACCAAGCGGAAGTACCCATTAACTTAACGAGTTCGCCGCCACCTTTCTTGGTCCGCTCAACAATAGCATCGAGGCTTTCCGCATCGATCAACTCCGTTACAGGAATACCTGCAACAGTAGTATAACGAGGTAATGGCACCATGGTATCACCGTGGCCACCCAATAAAAGTGCCTGAATATCTTTAGGCGAAACGTCTAGTGCCGTAGAGAGAAACGCACGGTAACGTGCAGTATCCAAAATACCAGCCATTCCAAAAACCCGACTGCGATCCAAACCAGAAGCAGTATGAGCTGCGTAGGTCATCACATCCAATGGATTAGAAACGATGATGATAATAGGATTAGGAGAGTATTCCATGATCGACTTGGTCACACTCTGTACAATCTTAGCATTGGTAGCAATAAGATCGTCACGGCTCATCCCCGGCTTACGAGGGATACCCGCAGTAATAACTACGATATCAGAATTAGCAGTATCAGCATAATCATCTGTACCCATTAGGCGGGTACTGTAATAATCAATAGGAGCTTGCTGCCAGGTATCAAGGGCTTTTCCTCTTGCGGTATCGCCAACAATATCCAGGAGAACTACTTCTTTTACAAGATCCTTGTGGGCTAGAACGTTTGCGCAGGTAGCTCCAACATTACCGGCACCAACTACGGTTACTTTACTCATGTTTCACTTATTGGTTTTTTCGGCTTTACTATTTTTTTCTAAAAAGAGCCGATTGTTTGTTGTTTGCGCGGCAAACATAGCGATTTTTTTGCGCTTTGTTCAGTCAAAGACCAAACATTTGGCGTTACCTTGAAGAGAGTCTGCTGGATATTTTCCTATTTTTGCACTCTATTTAGATAAAAAAATATTTACCATATGCGTCTACTTATTATTTTTGTAAGCTTCCTCTTTCTAGGTAGCTCCAGCCTCGCTGCTCAGCAGTTGTGTGGCACCCACCCAAACAGCGAGGGTTTTGACCTTCAGACGAGTCGCCTACTCAACAACTTGAGGGCTGTTAAGGACGGTGTTCCTACGCCACGAGATGTATCCTTTGTACCCATTCGCTTTCATGTTGGTGCTAAAAATGATGGCAGCGGACGCATCAGTGTAAGCAAAGTCTTGGATCAACTATGCGAACTAAACGAAGATTTCGCTCCCTATGACATTCAGTTCTTCCTAGCAGGTGGCAATATCAATTTCATCAACAACACCACCTTCTACGAAAACCATAGCGCCACACAGAACAGTGTTATGGCCATTCAGAAGGATTCCCGCGCACTGAATGTTTTTATCGTTGAAAGCGCCAATACCGGTAATAACCCAGGCGACGGGGTAACATTGGCTTACTACAATATTCCTCGTGACTGGATTGTAATCACAAAAACGTATATCCGTGACAATGATGCAACATTGTCTCATGAAATCGGCCACTTCTTCTCTCTTGAGCACACCTTTAACGGTTGGGAATGTGGTGCCTATAACACCGAAAATGTTCCTGCGCCTACAAGCCCATCATGCAACTCCCCTGCCACTGAGCGGGCCAATGGCTCAAATTGTGAGACTTCCGGAGATTATATTTGCGACACTCCTGCCGACTACAACAACGGCCTCGGCTGGAGCGGATGTGATTTCACCGGCAATGTACTAGATCCTCAAGGTAATGCCATTGATCCTGATGAGCGTAACTACATGAGTTATTTCCTGAGCTGCCCAGATGATGAGTACTTCTTCTCTGACCAGCAGAACGCAGCTGTTCAGCAAGATTTGAATTCTTTCTCCAGGAATTACCTACGCCTTGACCCTGTACCTACGGTACCTGTGATTACGGAAACAACAACGCTTAACTATCCTGTTGAAGGAGAAACTACCGACGCCTTCAATTACGTCAACTTTCAATGGGATGCAGTGCCTGGTGCAACAGCCTACTTTCTGGAAATCGACCGTACGGCAACTTTCTCTATTAGCCCTATTCGCTTAATCGTTTACGGCAATAGCAAAGTAATTACGGAATTGACTGCAGATCGTAACTATTACTGGCGCGTACGTCCTTTCAACGCCATGTCTGGATGTGCACCAACCAGTGACCTTACCTCTTTCAGAACAGGTATCGGTGAGACCAGCACAGAGACACTAGATTTTGTCGAAGCATTCACCGTTTCTCCAAACCCTGTATTCGGACAAAGTGAACTCCAAATCCGACTCAGCAGCGAAGAAGCGTTCAATGGCCAAATCGAAGTATTAGATATTACTGGTCGGCCTACTGGTGTTCAGCGTCAATATGATTTCACAACTGGTGACCAGCAATTGAACCTTAATATTGATCGTCTTACCAGTGGTATTTATCTCTTACAGATTACCACTAATGAAGGAAGATTAACCCAAAAAGTAGTGGTTGCCAATTAAAGTCAGCTAGCTTGCAAAAACTGCCCTCTTTCAAAACCACGGAAGAGGGCAGTCTGTTTCCAGCCCAAATCAACGCTCAATTATATGCAGTTTATCTACAAAGCATTCTATTCTTTTTTATTGATTAGCCTACTCTTACCACTAGGCAGTAATGCGCAAGAACTAGCCCCCTGTGGCTCCAATATCGGTGTAAGTCCCTGGTTACGAGATTTTCAAAACCGGATCAACAGCTCCTCTCGTACCGATGATGTAATCTATCTACCCCTTCAGGTTCATCTAGTCGGTAACGATTTAGAAAACGGGCATATGTCAACAAAAGCTGTCTTTCAGGCCTTTTGTACCCTTAATGAAGATTTTATCCAGGCAGACATCCAATTTTTTCTAGCCAACCCCATTAACTATATCAATAATTCAGCCTATTACGAACATGAATATGACGCTGGTTATGATATGATGGCTGAAAACAACTACCCCAATGCTATTAATTGCTATATCGTAAACGACCCTGCCGGCAATTGTGGCTACTTCTTCCCCGGTGTAGACGGTATCGCCTTGTCTAAAAGTTGCACTGGTCCTCTTGACCATACATGGGCACACGAAGTAGGTCATTTCCTTTCTCTTCCCCACCCCTTTTATGGCTGGGAAGGTGAAAACCACAACTATAGTTTGCCCGCCCCCACACAATGGGATGGCTGGGAAGTAGAGAAATTAGACGGTAGTAATTGCACCACATCCGGCGATGGTTTTTGTGATACTCCTCCTGATTACCTTAACTATCGCTGGAACTGTAATGGCAATGGCGTCTCAAGTACTGTTCAGACAGACCCTAACGGGGAAACTTTTGTTTCAGACGGGACACTTTTCATGTCATATTCCAACCCTTCATGCAAAAGCACCTTCTCCGACGATCAAATCGCTGCGATGAGGGCTAATGTAGAGGAAGTACGTACAAATCTATTAACTATTCCTCCGGTTGCTGAAGATATAATCATTGCTGATCAAGAGAATATTAATCTTATCACACCTGCCGCCGATGAATTGGCAGAAGGTGACCCTGTTACCTTAACATGGGACCCTGTACCCGGTGCCACACACTACATCGTACAAGTAAACCCCTTTAATATTTTCAGTATTATTTTCGAAGAGCAAGTCGTGATGGGGACAAGTATTCAAGTAAGTGGCTTACAACCCAATCGTACTCACTACATACGAGTCAAGCCATTCAATGTTTACAATACCTGTAGTGATTTTACGTCTTCTTCCAGTTTTGACACAGGTATCACCACTGCTACCAATGAGTTGCTCCCTGGAGAATCACTGGTCATTGCTCCAAACCCTGTATCAGCTGGCCCAGTTACCATCAGTCTAAAGACAGTCACTAGCGGACAAGCTAATTGGCAACTTATCGACAGCCGAGGAACCCTACAGCAACGTGGCAACTTTCATACCAATACAGGAATGCAAAAACAAGTATTGGATATCACTGACTTACCAGCAGGCCTGTATTTTATCCAATTACAATTAGAAGATCGTCAGACTGTTCGTAAGCTAATCGTTCACTAAATTCCCCAACAAGTTATAAAACAGGGGGCAGAACAACCATTGTCGTTCTGCCCCCTGAATTTAGGGGATGGTTTAACAACACCATCATCCAACCTTTATAGCATTTTGATGCTCCTGCCTACAAGCCAAAAGCAGCTTTAACCTGATCAACATAATCTAGTTTTTCCCAGGTAAAGGTCTCTACTTCTATATTTTTCACTTCGCCGGAACCACTGACCATACGAACCGTTTTGATTTCGGAATCACGGCCCATGTGACCATAAGCGGCGGTTTCACTGTAAATAGGTGTACGCAGTTTTAGGCGATTTTCGATAGCATAAGGACGCATATCAAAAATTGCGTTAACCTTGTTAGCAATCTCGCTGTCACTCATCCCTACCTTAGCAGTCCCATAGGTATTGACATAGATATTGGTAGGTTTAGCAACGCCAATCGCATAAGAAACCTGTACCAGGATTTCATCACAAACGCCAGCAGCTACCATGTTTTTGGCAATATGACGAGTAGCATAGGCCGCAGAGCGATCCACCTTCGAAGGGTCTTTTCCTGAGAATGCACCACCTCCATGTGCCCCCTTACCGCCGTAAGTGTCAACGATGATTTTACGTCCCGTCAAACCAGTATCCCCATGAGGACCACCGATCACAAACTTTCCTGTAGGATTAACGTGATAAGTTATTTCATCCGTAAAGAGGGCTTGTAATGCAGGCTTCAACTGCGCTTTAACTCTAGGAACAACGATATTGATGACATCCTCCCGGATTTTCGCCAACATCTTTTCGTCTTCACCGAAAGGATCATGCTGGGTAGAAACCACAATCGAGTCGATACGCTGAGGCTGGTGGTCATCGCTGTACTCTATGGTCACCTGCGACTTACTATCGGGGCGTAAATAGGTCATTTCTGAACCTCCTTTACGGATAGCCGCCAGTTCCTGCAAAATCTTGTGAGAAAGATCCAATGCCAATGGCATATAGTTCTCTGTTTCGTTGGTGGCGTAACCAAACATCATACCCTGGTCACCGGCCCCCTGGTCTTCAGGGTTTTGGCGTTCTACGCCCTGGTTGATATCGGGTGACTGCTCGTGAATAGCTGATAGTACACCACAACTGTTGGCCTCAAACATATACTCCGACTTGGTGTAGCCGATGCGTTGAATGACGTCGCGAGCAATCTGCTGCACATCTAGGTAAACATTGGATTTAACTTCACCAGCAAGCACAACCTGTCCGGTGGTTACCAATGTTTCACAAGCCACTTTAGATTGTGGATCAAAAGCAATAAAGTGATCGACTAAAGCATCGGAAATCTGATCTGCAACTTTATCGGGATGTCCTTCGGAAACAGATTCTGAAGTAAAGAGGTAAGGCATATTCTGATATTTTCTTTCGCTTACAATGGTCCGGAGAGGATATCCTTGTTCCGGGCGCCGCAAAAATATAAATTATTTACGGACAATAACAGTTAAGGACCAGCTATGTTCTATCATAAAAAAAGAAGCTTATTAATTCCTAATATTTAGGAAAAAAGTTATATTTGCTAACCTTATTTTTACAGCCACATACTTTATCAAAGTTTTAGCTTTAGCTTTTACTTCCCTTATCAAGAAGTAGTACCCTTCCTAATCACTTAGGGTTTTAGTGGTATACAACATTATCCAATCGTCTAATCCACTGTCAGCCAGGCTGATGCAGTATTGTTATTACTGGTATTTTGCGGTACCTTTTCAATACTGGCGTTTTGAATTATTGCACTGAGACGACTTCAAAAGGACGATTTATGATTAAACTACACAACGCCCCTCGCTTGGCTGGTTGCCAATGCATCCTTTTTTCTATCCCATTACCTCATCGAGACAAGAACTCCTTGTCAGCCTTTTTATTCCTGGCCCTAAGTCTATTAAGTTATTTCCAAGCCAATGCTCAAATTGGATGTATTGGGGATATAAACCTTACCCTTGACGAGAATTGCGGCGCGCTGGTCTCTCCGGAAATGATCCTGACAGGTGATTATTCAGCAGCAGACCTTATTGAAATCACCATTGACGGCGAAGCAACCGACTATCTTACGGGTTGCGGTACACACACTTATAATGTGGATACCTACCTTAATGATGAATTACTCTTTAGTTGCTGGGGCGAAATCCTGGCCGAAGACAAGACACCACCAGTACTTACCTGCCCAGAAGGAACCGGCGAAGCAGTACTTCTTAATGATATGCAAGTCTTTCGAGGTGAATTGTTTACCGATTCTCCTTCTTTCAGCCCCGCTTCACAAAGTTGCTACCAAGAAATAGAACCGCCCCTACTCTCTGGCAGTCGCTATTACAACGTCCATACTTTTACCATTACTTCATCAGATATCTACACCTTTATTGGTGCAGCAGAATATGATGGCCTCATTGGCCTTTACCAAGGTGACTTCACTCCTGAAAATCCTTGTCAAAATTTAATTGCTCAATCCGACAACACTTTTAATGGAAGTGTAGATAGTTTCGATCCTATTGTACCCAACATCAATCCTTCTTTTCGATTAAGTCTCAACCTCCAAATCAACCGGACTTATACCCTTGTTTGGACCAGCCGAGAACCAATAGAAACTGGAGGCTATGGTATTGCCATTTTTGCCGACAACAATGGAAGGGTGACTAACCTTAGTAAATCACAAGTACAGCTAGCTGCTGAACTAATTTGCCTTGATGTTGAAGATGTTGTTCTTACGAACACCTATGTTTATAGTCTCTATGCCGATGGAAGCCTAATCTTGGACTACGACGACCCTTACCGCATCCCGCAGGCCATCCGCAACAAACTAGATTTCACCGGATTCCCAGAAGTAACAGACAACTGTGGTGACATGCTCGTCACCGTTTACGATGACCTGGAAGAAGACGGAGATTGCGGAGACTGGACAATCACCAGACACTTCAGTATTGCAGATCGGTACAACTCCAACTGCGAAGACCCCGCACTGGTAGTTGAATGTACCCAAATCATTACTGTTCGCAAGCCTACCTTAAACGACATTGCACTTCCTCCCTTTACATCAATCATGGAATGCGACGAAGGTTTCCCAACCGATGGCGACCAAGGAGGACCAGATGACAACCCCTCCCCGGAATATGCAGGTTTTCCTTATTTAAGCACCGGAATTAATTTTTACAACCTTGACCAGAGTGTGTGTAATATCGGTGCTTCCTATTCTGATGAGCCGCGTATCGTTACCTGCCCTGGCACCTACCATTTCCGCAGAGAATGGACCATTGTTGACTGGTGTGATCCAGGTAGTACCATTATTTACAATCAAATCATATCCGTTGGCGACTATACAGGCCCTGTTATTGCTTACAACATCCCCGATTATGATCACGATGGCGAACCGGATGAATATTACCAATTCTCCACTTCGCCAGCGAGTTGCTTCGCTAATATTGTTGTTCCTACTCCCATTGTGAGTGATGGAAATGGCTGCTCAGGTATCCAGAGTATTCAGGCTCAGATAAATGATGCAGAAGGCAACTACATTTGGAGTGGCACAACCAGTACACTTGTACAACTGCAAATCGGTGATTATGACCTTCTTTACTGTGCAACAGATGAATGTGGTAACGAAAACTGCTCGGAGGTTATCCTTGAAGTAAGAGACCGCATTGCTCCTACTGCTGCCTGTACAAATGCAATAATTGTTTCTCTCGGTGGAGGGGATATTAATAACGGAGAATACGGCCATGCCAGCCTCAGCGCAGAAGACTTAAACGAAGGCTCCTCAGATCATTGCAGCGACATTAGCCTAGCTATTCGCAGAGACGAAGACACCGCTTGGACGGACACCGTAGATTTTTCGTGTGAAGACATTGGTCAAACAATCAAAATCCACTTACTGGTAACCGATACTGCTCAGAATACCAACACTTGCTGGCTGGAGGTCATCCCTGAAGACAAATTAAACCCGCATTGCACTGGCCCTCAAGATGTTTCACTGAGTTGTGTAGAACTGCCACTGAGCTTCCCTGGAGATATCGGCATCGCCTATCTTAGTGATTTTGCAGCAACTTCTACCATGATGACAAGTATTTTTGGCGGTGCTAGTGGCAACGACAATTGCGCTGTAGATACCATCGTGGAAAGAACGCCAAACATCAGTATCAATGAATGCGGATGGGGTACGATTACACGTCGTTTTGAAGCTTGGCAATTACGCCCCCAAGGAGACGCAAACGATAACGGAGTCATTGACATTTCGGAAGTTTTCCGCTCGACCAATAGCTGTCAGCAGGTCATTACCATTACCGAGGTTCACCAATTTACTATTGACTTCCCTGAAGATGCCGCTGCAGATTGTGGCGACCCCATTGTTCCTACTATTATTACAGAAGCACTGGGCTGCGATGTACTTTCGGTCAATATTAGCGAACCTGTGGTGTTTGCTGCAACCGGCGACGAGTGCTACAAATATTCGCTGACCTACGACGTTATTAACTGGTGCTTGTGGGATGGCGAATACGATGGCTACACCCTCGACCGAATGACAGAAGATGATGGCGAAGCCCTCCCCCAGGATCGTGCTGTAGAAGGCAATGAACGTCCTGTTATTCGCTACAATAACGTAACCGGGCTGGTTATTGACCGTAAACACAATGACCGTGACGGAGACTCTCAATTGAGCAACGCCTCGCCTACGCTAACGAATTATGGGCGGTATATTTATACCCAATTCATAAAAGTATATGATACAGCTGCACCTGTTGTGTCTGTAGGCTACTTTGGCGGCCCAACAGATGCCTCTCCCGATTTGGCAGTTGGCCAATTCGCAGACGTTTTTGGTAACTGTACGGCCCCTGTAAGCATTCCGTTCTCTGTTACCGATGAATGCGAATTATTTGACGGTGACGGCAACTTGGTGATCAGTTTAGTGGATGCATCTATAGACGCATTTGCGGTGGACACCAATAATGATGGCATCATCCAGTCTACAGAATTCGTAGCAGACGAAACCGCATTGCCATTAATAACGGACAACGAGGATGGTACTTTTGATTTCAATGGTGAGTTCCCGATCATCCCGGCATCCATGGGTGCGAACGTATTTCATGCCTTACGGGTACTTTTTGAAGATGGTTGTGGTAACCAAACCAGTCAAACCATTCTCTTTGATGTGATTGACAAAAAAGGTCCAGCTCCCATTTGTATCAACGGGTTGACCGTAACGCTGATGCCACAAGTTGACGGAGGTTGTGCCATGAGTATTTGGGCGTCAGATTTCGCCAATTCTCCAATTTACGACTGCACAGGCCAAGGGCCTTTAGAAGATGATGGCTTACGCGAAGTAAACAGCTATGCTATTTATCGGGCCAGTACCGTTCAGGCAGACCCTGAATTTGTGCCTAACCCTGCTGACAATGGTTTGGTACTTACCCAAAATGATGAGACAACTACGGTTGTCTATGTTTATGCTTTTGACCAAGAGGGCAACTACGACTATTGCGAAACCTACATTGAGGTGCAAGAGCATAGCGACTGCGGAGCTGTAACCGGCACCATTTCTGGCTTAATAGCTACCGAAAACGCAGAAGGTATTGAAGGCGTAGAGGTCAACATAAGTGGTAATTACTCACAAGCCACCGTTACTACATCTGCTGGAATGTATAGCTTCACCAACCTGGAAACAGATATTGATGTATCAGTGATTCCTTACTTGAATGCTAACCCATCCAATGGTGTAACTACTTTTGACTTGGTGCTCATTAGCAAGCATATCCTGGGAATACGGATCCTCGATAGCCCTTACAAAATGATTGCAGCTGATGTCAACAAATCGGAAAGTATCTCTACATTGGACTTGATTCAAATCCGCAAACTGGTACTACAGATCAACACCGAATTTCCCAATAATACAAGCTGGCGTTTCATTCCTAGCGACTATTCTTTCCCGGAAGCCAACAACCCTTGGCTGGAGTTTTTCCCTGAGGTCGCTAGCCACAATAACATTGGAGAAGAAGTATTGGCCAATTTTGTTGGTGTAAAAGTTGGAGATGTCAATCAAAGTGTGCTTGCCAATGCCCATGCTCAACAAGATCGTTCCCTGGACGGCAAGGTCGATTTCTCTCTAACGGATCAGGTTTTACTTGCCGGTGAGGAATACCCTGTCATTTTCAGGAATGATGGCAATCTGCCTTTGGATGGATGGCAAATGGCGTTATCACTAGATGGCGTAACAATCGTGGACATCGCCTATAACCTGGCTCAAGAAGAAAACTTCAACTACGCTCCTACCGAGGATAACTTACTGTTGGCCTCTTGGCATCAGACTGGTCTGGCATCTATGGACCAGAACGGTGAACAAGTTTTCTTTACGCTGATTCTGAAAGCAGAAGAAGACATTAGGCTGAGCGATGCCCTTGGTATCCGTGAATCGAGGAGCCTTAACCCAGAAGCTTATCGCCAGGAGGAACTCCTAAGTTTAGGCTTGAGCTTTACTAATCAAGCTTCTCTCCCACTTTCGTTAGAACAGAACACGCCCAACCCATTTCGGACATCGAGCCAGATCAAGTTTGCGCTTGCGCAAGAAGAAGAGATCACCTTTAGTGTACAAAACCTACAAGGGCAGATCATCTACCAGTTCAATGGTAAATATGCTGCTGGCGAACACCTGGTAACGCTGAATCGTCAGCTACTCGGAAATGCACAAGGCGTACTCAGTTACACCCTGTCCACAGCAGATGTATCGTTGACCAAAAAGATGGTGCTGCTTCCTTAGTGACGGTAAATCAAGAAGTATTGGATTTTGCGAACTAGCGTTCTTGGGCTCCCTCTGTTGCCTGAGAGCGCTTTTTTATCCCTCGTAGTGCGAGGGCCAGCGGCCCAAGCTCGGGGCACGGAGTGACCAAGGACAAGCGATGGTAGCGGTAGCGAACAGCGTGGTGCCGAGGAACGATGGCATGGCCCATAGTTGACTAAGAAATTGTAACTTTGCAGGAAGATCATTTTACAGCCCAAGCAAAAGCTTCCTCTTATGCAAAAACACCTCCTCTTCGCTAGTACTATCCTGGTATTTATACTTTTTCATTCACAACTTAGTGCTCAGGATTTCCCTGCTTATTCTCCTATACTCACCGAAATAGGCACCCTCGAAAGTGCACGTGACCCCAAGTGCCATGCTACTGCTTCTCGCTTAGAAGACTTCCTGTACGGCACTCCGCTTACTTTCGAAGCGCGTACAGCGCGAATCAATTTTCAGCAAGCGCTGGTTCAGCATATATGGATGGCTTACACCAAAGCAAAAGAAGCAAACCCTGCGGGAGAAGAATTGAGCCTTTTCAAAACAGTGGCGGCTCAACAGTTGGCTTTTCAGGAAGATGAGAAAGGCGTTGAATTGTTCCTACCAGGGGGGCAAAAGGTGCAAATTACAGCGCGTGATTACCGACAATACAGCTCTGTCGCTTATGCTTATCGTGCTATTCTGGCAGTGCAACAATCCTGTATGATGGCTGATCAAAACTTAGCCCCATTAGAAGGGAAAACGTTAGAATATTTCAAAAAGACGATAGACATTGCGGTCCTCGCTTTATTACAGGAAGCCGACCAGCTCGCTCGGCGTGCGAATAGCCAACAGATTACCGAACAGCATATCGTACAGGCGGCTACCATTTGGTCACTACCAGTAACAGAAGTAAGCCCTTCGGTAACCAATACGAGTGTTAAGCCTACAGATTTGATCTATCCTTTAATTACCCAAAAGCTAGCAGCTTACCAAGCTTATAATCAGATCAGCCAGGCGGTTTTTTTACGGAATATCCAGGTCTATTTTTCTAAAGTTCTTTGGCCTGCGAGTAGCGAAGAATCCGGACAATTGAAAAACCACTACACAGAACTCATGGCTGCCTTTAGCAGCGAAGTATTGCTACATGCCCAGTCGCTGGCTCAGCAAGCCGGGAGTAATAGTATTCGTTATGAGCACGTTTACACAGCTGTGCAGGATTACCTCCCCCATAGCGTGAATGCTTTTGAGGATGTCGACTATTTTCCCCGTTTAGCTCCTCAGGATAACCTTGTCATTCAAGCTTATGACCTCGATGCCTTTCGCGATAGCGGCCTGCATTGGCAATACCTGAAATTTGCTTTGGATGACCAAGGCCAAGCATTGCTACTTCGTCCAGATCCGTTTGCGCTAGAAATGCTGGTAGAAGGTGTCGCACAATTTGCGGTACTCCTCTTCCGTATTGCTGGCACAAAAGCCAAAGCACTAGACGACCCAAGGCTCAACATTGACCATATTAACTTAGCATTGCGCGATTTCCAAGGACGCCTGGAGCGCTATAGTCAACTCCCTCCTCCCTCTACAGAAGAGGTGAGTTTATCCTCGGCAGCAGTATCACCAAAGCGGCAAGAAGGTCGCTTGTTTCAGGATCGTAGCCAAGACTTGGGCATCAATTTTGAACACCGTAACTCCGACTGGTTGAGTCGCTTGATCCGTGGCTACGTAGCCAAAGAAGAAGGAAACGAAACGGTCGTTCGGCTCTCTATTCCTCCTGCTTTCGGTGGTGGTGGTGTGGCCGCAGAAGACATTGATGGCGACGGTTGGATAGACGTACTCCTGCTTGGAGGCAAAGGCTGCGAACTCTACCAAAACCAGCAGGGCCAAGGATTTGTCTCGAAAACCAAACAAGCCGGTATTAACTGGCAGCGCGCAGATGGCACCTATCCGGAAGCCCGACAACCACTCGTAGCCGATTTTGACAACGATGGTGATCAGGATATCATCCTTATTTATGCCAACGATGATCATCGCGTCTTCGAAAATCTTGGAAACTGGCGTTTCCGAGACCAAACCAAGCCAGCCCAGCTTGGCGGAGCAGGCTTGGTGGGTGGCCCCACTACCGTTATTGACTATGACCGTGATGGTCTGCTTGATATTTATATCGGCTATTTTGGCAACTACCTAGAAGGAGAACTGCCAACGCTCAGACGCCACAATACAAATGGTAGCCCTAATAAGCTATTCCGCAATTTGGGGGACTTTCGCTTTCAGGATGTTTCCGCTGGTTCTGGTGTAGAAAACACCGGCTGGACCCAAGCAGCTGGCCATACTGACCTTAATGGCGATGGGTGGCAAGACCTCATTGCCGGCAATGACTTTGGCACCAATAGTTATTACCTCAATAACCAAGACGGAACCTTTACGGATGTAAGCGCAGAAATAGGTACTGATAAACCCAGCTACACCATGAACGTTGGTATCGGGGACATTAATGGGGACCTTAGCCCCGACTTCTACATTTCCAATATCGTGGTGATGGAAAAAGACGATAAATACGTACTGCCCAATGAAGACACCCAGGCCCACTTTGATCCAAAATCACTGGCCAGCATGCGGGTCATAGAAGCCAACGACTTATTTGTTTCTCAGGCTCGCCAAGCGGGCAGTAGCCCGATTTTCCAACAATCCACTAAAGTAGGAAGAGGATACAACTCCACCGGTTGGTCCTGGGATGCTGACTTTTTTGATTTCGACAATGATACAGACCTGGATCTTTATTGTCTTACGGGAATGAACCAATACAGTGTATACAGCGACGAAAATCCCTACTATACTTCACCAGATGGAGAGGTAATTGACATTACGCTGGCTCAAAGTTTGGCCGAGAAGAACATCCTTTTCGAAAATAGTGACGGCCAGTTAAATGTTGTAGAGAGTGATAGTGGACTCGACTACAAAGGTACCTCTAGAAGTGCTGCTTATTTTGATTATGACCAAGACGGAGATTTGGACATCATTGTGAATGAATTCCAGGCAGGTGCCCGTTTATTTGAAAACACGGCCAGCACAGATGACTTTAATTGGCTAAAAGTTAAACTCGCCGGCAATCCCAATAAAAGCAATCGCGACGCTATCGGTGCTCAACTCATCGTAGTACTGCCCGACGGACGGCAATTGTGGCGGGAAGTTCATAGTACCGATGGCTACTTATCTGTCCACCCCAAAATGATGCATTTTGGAGTGGGACAAGCAGATCAAGTGGATTTAAAAATCATCTGGCCAGACGGAACTCAAGAAGAGCACAAAAACCTAACTATCAACAAAATACACAGGTTTAATCAAAATTAGTACTGTATTTCTCATATTGCACATAAAATATTATTACTTTTACAATGCTTATTCCCCCCTACTACTTAATTACAACCGTTTCCTTATTCAAAATTTCCGCTGTGTAAACCTGATGGTATATGCAGTTATCATTGATTATAATCAATTTCATCATTTATACATTCATACCCATATGAAGACAACTATCAACTTGCGACTCTTAGGAGTACTCGCATGCTGCCTGATTGGACAGATGGTGTACGCTCAGTCGACCACTAAGTCGAACATAGACGTACAAGAAACTCAAGTGACTATCGTGGTCAATCAAGAGAATGCTCAAGCTTATCAAGTCGATATCTCTGGGCCCAACAGCTACCGAACAACTTACATGGCAGACGACATTCAAGAATTAACCATTAGCCCCGTAAAGGCTGACGGAACTTCATTTGCGGACGGAACCTACAAGGTAGCGGTGACGCCTACCTTTAGCTTGACGGAGCAACAGCAAGAAGACCTTCTTGAGTTCCGCCAAAAAGGTGACCAGGAAGCTATTGAGCGCTATGTGGTAGCCAATGGCCTACCTCAGGCACTGGAAATCCAGAACTACAACTTCGGCATCCTCAACGGTAAGTTCGTTTCCCCAAACAAGCACGAAGGTGATATGCCACCTCCGACGATGATGGGTCAGCAAACGGAATTCTTTGCGTCAGAAGCTATTTATGCTTCTTTGAACTATTTCGAAATCGAAGCGCTTCCTCAAACGATGGATATGTCCATGGCGGAAGATATGCAAGTCTTCGTCACCGACGTGATTGTCCAAGGAAGCCTTTGTGTAGGTATTGATTGTTCCTCTTCCGAATCTTTCGGTTTTGACACTCAACGCTTAAAAGAGAACAACCTGCGTCTTCACTTTGATGATACGAGTAATTCCGCTTCTTTCCCAAGTAATGACTGGCGTTTGGTAGCGAATGAAACCAGCAACGGTGGTGCAAACCTCTTTGCGATTGAAGATGCTACCGCAGGCCGTCGTCCTTTCGTGGTTGAAGCAGGCGCACCAGCTAATACACTTTACGCAGAGGCTGATGGAGATGTAGGTATCAAGACAGCTAACCCTGTTGTAGACCTTCACATGGTAGAGGGAAATACGCCTACGGTACGACTAGAACAGGATGGTAGCGATGGTTTCTCCTCCCAAACCTGGGATCTAGCTGGTAACGAAACGAACTTCTTTGTACGTGACGTGACCAATTCTTCGACCCTTTCTTTCCGCATCTTTCCCGGAGCTGATAATGATGACCAACTTGTTATTCGTAATAGTCGCGTAGGTGTCGGTACGGATAACCCTACTGCTGAATTACACGTAAAGCAAGGCAATCTCTTCCTAGAAGACGGTAACCTTCAGGTACAAGGTAATACGACTTCAAAAGGTACGAATACTCGCTTCTTTGTCGACAATGCTTTTAATGTATTGAACAATGCAAACAACAATACCATCTTACACGTGAATGGTGCTACCGAACGAGTAGGTATTGGAATTGTCAGTCCTGATCACCTTTTACAATTGGGAGTAGATGATGCGGTAAAGCCTAACGGTGGTACCTGGGCTGCTCCTTCTGATCGTCGCCTTAAAACCAACATTCGTGATTTCGAAGATGGTTTAGCAAAAGTAATGGCCATCCGTCCTGTACGTTACAACTACAACGGTAAGATGAACATGCCTACCGAGCCGGAATTCATTGGTTTGATCGCACAAGAAATCCAGGAAGTTGCTCCTTACACCGTAAAGGTGACAGAAGGTAGTGAAGAAGGCTATCTCTTTGTTGACGGTACACCTCTTACTTATATCTTGATCAATGCTGTACAGGATCAACAAGCAATCATTGATAACCAGGACGAGCGTATCAACGAGCTAGAAGCTCAATTGAGTGAAGTAGCTCAGCTGCGTCAGGAAGTTGCCGAATTGGCTAAAGTACTGAAGGCGCAAGTCACTGAGCAGAATGCCGATACGCAAAGTCAGAACGTTTCTGAAAAGCGCTAGGCTATCTTATTTCAAAAATCAAACGCAAATAATAAAATGAAGAATATAAAATTATTGTTGCTTCTGGTTGCTAGCTGCTCGCTTCAGCTAACTTGGGCACAAAACACAGAGCTTAATAATGGTCGTGACAAAGACGTTAAGCAACCACAAGCTACTGACAAAGTTGATACGCCTGCCAGCAGTGACGTATTCAAAGGCAGTGATCAGGATATCCCTGGAAGCCTAAATCGTTCTGCAACGGAGGAAGTCACTACTGTTTTTCCAGCAGATTTTGATGAATTGAAAGAGGAACTTTACGTTTCTTCTTCACCTCGTCAGGTTGTTGAAAAACTGAATGCACTCACTGCTCAGATGGAGGTCTTAATGACTGCCAACGAAGAGCTGCGTCGCGAAAATGAAGTTATCCGCAAAAGCCTTAACAGCTGCTGCGAAGCTTCTAACTTGGATGCCAATGATGCCTACCTTTTGCAGAATGCACCCAATCCAATCGTAGACAATTCTACCATTCGCTATTACGTACCGGAAAACATGACCGACGCTCGTGTGGAGATTTCAGACCTGAAGGGCATTGTTCTTCAGACTTACGAGATCCAGGAAATGGGACTCAGCAACCTAAGGTTGGACACCCAATCACTGGCCACCGGCAACTATGTTTACAGCCTTTACGTAGACGGCAACATTGTCGACTCTCGTATCATGGTGGTAACCAAGTAATTACAATTTGAACAGAGGCGTTTTTAATTACGTCTTTGAACAAAAGAGTACAAAATAAATCAAGCCGCTTCCTAATTTAGGGAGCGGCTTTCTTATTTTTGCGCCTCCTCCCCTATTCAAACCAAACAAGTTTAAATAAAATGCAAAAACCTCAAGCCTGGTGGGATCAACTAGAAGATCAATGGAAGCTCGCCTTTAGCCAAGCTGTTTTTCATGCAAGAACAGTCTACACGCCTACTGATGCAGAAATCCTTGACCTTTGGACAATGCCTGTCTTACGTTTTGCAAGCCCTGGTTCAGAAAACCCTAACATGGGCTTTGACCTCACCAACCTGAGTGGCCTCAAAGGCTTAAAAAACCTCGAATTGCTCTTTGTTACTCATCATGAAATCACTAGTCTGGAAGAGATTTCAGCCTTGACTCAACTTAAGCAGTTGGTCGTTTATAACAACAAAATAGAAAGCCTTTCGGGGGTAGAAAAAATGCTAAATCTGGAGAAATTATTTGTTCATAAAAATCAAATTTCATCTCTTGAAAAAATAGCATTTCTAAGCCATTTACAAGAAATTTCTTGTTTTAAAAACCCATTGAAATCGCTTCAAGGATTAGATGTTCGTCATCAGCCTAAACTCCAATCCATTCTGGCTTTACCTAACGACCATCTCTCTGAAATAGAAATAAAAAGGGCTGAAAAAGCCACCGGACTAACCCTCGAAAAGGGAACTCGGCGCTAATCAATTTTCATGATCTAAACATTGAAGCTTGATAGGATAAGGTGTTCATTTAAAACATTTTAAATTCAGTCGCTTAAATAATTGTATATCCTACCATATTTGGCTAGCTTTGAGAGAATTTTTGAATGTGGGCTCTTCCTGTTCTTTTGAATAGATTCCCGCAGTTTTACTAAAGAGACCTAAAAAGGGCTTCGGCCTACACCGTTTTTTTGAGCTTAGGCCCTGTTCACCAGGCCCCTATTCGACTAACAAATTATAATCGACCATGAAACAACTTTTACAGTTTCCCACTGTGCCTCGCCGTATTGGTATTCTATGCCAAAAAATCTTCGTGCTGGGTATAGTTCTCCTCGCAAGTATCCTCTTTGTAGAGGCTCAAGTTCCTAAAGTAGCTTTTGTTGGAGGTACTCGTAGTAGTAGTCCTGACGGCTTTTCTTTCGTAGCGGGCGAAGCGATACCTGATACGGAAACTATCTATTTCACCGACGAGGAATACAAAAGTAGCTGTACTACTGGTGGCAGTAACGGACAGTTTCATTTTGATGGCACCTGTTCGGGTATTGGTGAAGCACTCCTTGCTTATACTCCTCCTGTGGGTGGACTAATGGAAGGTGAAGTAGTTTTCGTCAGTGAAACTGGTACTAACACATTCACCGTTACGGGTGCTGGAGGTTCGATAGCCCACTCTGGTGGAAACTTTGGTATTGCTGCCTCAGATGCCTTGCACGCTTTCCGTTCCAGCGTTCCTGGTAATCCTACTTCTAACGTTGATGAAATTTACTCCTCATTAGTCTTTACCAATGCGTTTGATGGAGCACTAGGATCAGGAGACGACCCTAGCGGACAGCATCCCAATGCTGTAATTATCTTTTTAAACGCGAGCGACGGAGAATACGATCCTGCCAAACGTAACCTACCTACAGATGCTAGCGATATTGAAGATGTAGCCACGAACTGGAACATTACAGCTTCTACAAATTTAGCTTTGTCAACAACGCCTTTCACTGGTGGAGTGACTTTAGGGGCTGCTGGCCCTACGGTCACCTTCACCGCTCCTGCTGATCTGTGTATCGACGCGGGCGTACAAAATAACCTTGGTGGCGGCACACCAACGGGTGGCACTTACAGTGGTCCTGGTGTATCCGATGATGGTAATGGCATGACCTACGATTTTGATCCTGCTGCGGCGGGTGTAGGAACCCATACCATCACCTATACCCTTACGGATGGTACCGGTACTGGCATGGCGACGGACGATGTAGAAGTATTCGCTTTACCTAATGTTACCTTCACTGCACCTGCTGACCTCTGTGTTAATGCTGGCGTCCAAGCTGGCCTTGGTACCGGCACCCCAACAGGCGGTGTCTACAGCGGTACAGGTGTTACCGACAATGGAAACGGTATGACGTATTCCTTTGACCCAGCTGCTGCGGGTGTAGGAACGCACACCCTTACTTATACCTTCACTGATGGAAATGGCTGTACCAACAGCGCCAGTGATGATGTAGAGGTATTAGCAATTCCTGTCATCAATAGTACGCCTGATTTTGGAGCCGTATGTGCAAACTTTTCCTCTAATGGATTTGGAAACTTTACCCCTACTGGCGGAACTTACAGCGGACCTGGTGTAACGGACGATGGTAATGGCATGACTTTTACCTTTGACGCGAGTATGGCTGCAACAGGTAACAATGATATCATGTACACTGTTACCGTGAATGGCTGTTCAGCAACCAGCATCTCCAATTTCACGGTAAATCCTCTTCCTAACGTAACCTTTACTGCTCCCGCTGACTTATGTCTTGATGCAGGTGTGCAAGCTGGTTTGGGTGGTGGTACGCCTACCGGCGGTACATATTCAGGTGCAGGTGTTACCGATGATGCCAACGGTATGACCTATTCCTTTGACCCTGCTAGCGCAGGTGTTGGCACCCATACTCTTACCTATACATTCACTGATGGTAATGGTTGTACCAATAGTGCTACCGACGACGTAGAAATATTCGCTTTACCTACCGTTACCATGACCGTTACTGGTACAGGAACCTGTATTACAGCAGGCGTTCAGACCGGTAAATCAGGTGGCACGCCAACAGGCGGTGTATATAGTGGCACCGGAGTTACGGATGACGCTAACGGTATGACTTATTCCTTTGACCCCGCTGCAGCGGGTGCGGGAATGCATACAGTTACTTACACCTTTACAGATGCGAATGGTTGTACCAATAGTGCCTCAGATGACGAAACGGTCTTCCCCGTAGGCGCTGCGGCCTTCACCGCACCAGCAGACCTGTGTATTGATGCAGGTGTGCAAGCTGGCTTGGGTGGAGGTACGCCTACAGGAGGTATATATTCAGGTGCAGGTGTTACCGATGATGGTAACGGCATGACCTATAGTTTTAATCCAGCAGTCGCTGGCGTTGGAACAACTACAATAACTTATATCGTAGGAGGTGGAGCCTGTGCAGGACTAGCTATGGATGATGTAGAAGTATTTGCCTTACCTAGTGTTTCATTCACTGCTACCGGCACTGGTACTTGTTTAGATGCTGGCATTCAACTTGCCCAGGATGGCGGATCACCTTCCGGTGGTGTATATAGTGGTGCTGGTGTTACAGATGATGCAAATGGTATGACTTACTCCTTTGATCCAGCTACTGCTGGCGTAGGTCTTCATCCTATCATGTATTCTGTTACAGACGCCAATGGTTGCTCTAATATGGCCAACCTTAATCGGGAAGTATTTGCGTTACCAAACGTGAGCTTTACTGTTACAGGTGCAGGCACAGGTTCTGGCACCTGTATTAATGCAGGTGTGTTAACTAATTTATCAGGAGGCAATCCTCCTGATGGCTCCGTTGATGGCGACATTATTATGTACAGTGGCCCCGGTGTAACGGATAATGGTAACGGCACTTTTGATTTTGATCCAGCTAGCGCAGGTGTAGGTGTCCATACACTTACCTATACCTATACCGATGGTAATAGCTGTACGAATTCTGCCGATGATACTTATGAAGTATTCCCTATTCCTGTTGTCGCCTTTACCGCACTCGCTGACATTTGCTTAAATGCCGGTGTACAAGCTGGTTTAGGTGGTGGCACGCCAATGGGTGGCGTTTACAGCGGTACAGGCGTTACCGACGATGGCAACGGTATGACTTATAGTTTTGATCCAGCAGCAGCAGGTGTTGGTACGCATACCATTACTTATGATTATACTGATCCAAATGGCTGCTCTGCAGGCATGGTGATTGATGATGATGTAGAGGTATTTGCCTTACCAACGGTAACCTTCACTGCTCTTGCTGATTTATGTCTTAATGACGGTGTTCAAGCAGGCCTTGGCGGTGGTACTCCTTTACAAGGAACCGTTGCTGGTGATTCGGGTATATACAGTGGTGCTGGCGTCACCGATGATGGTAACGGCATGACCTACAGTTTCGATCCTGCTGCGGCTGGCGTAGGAACACATACGCTTACTTATACTTATACCGATGCAAACGGTTGTATGGTAAGCGCCACTGATGACATAGAAGTTTTCGCGCTACCTACCATAACCTTCACTGCTCTTGCAGACCTATGTGTTGATGCCGGCGTACAAGCTGGTCTTGGCGGTGGTACGCCTCCACAAGGAACGGTTACAGGAGACCTGGGTGTTTATAGCGGTACTGGTGTTACCGATGACGGCAA